>JBHPLC010000111.1:0-5172 GCA_042564455.1 Candidatus Zhuqueibacterota bacterium
CTCATCATATTAGTGAAGTGGTTGTCCACCCAAAAGACCCTGATATTGTTTATGTCGCAGCTCAGGGGCATCTCTGGGGACACGGCGGAGATATGGGTATTTTCAAGACAACCGACGGCGGTTTGACCTGGGAAAACCTGACAAACGGTCTGCCGAATGACGGTAAAACAGGCGCATCCGACCTGAAAATGGATCCCAAGAATTCAAATACGCTGTATGCGGGACTCTGGGAAAGACTGCGTCAGCCGCACAGGTTTGACAGCGGCGGCCCGAACAGCGGTATCTATAAATCGACCAACGGCGGTAAATCATGGAAAAAACTGACAAAAGGACTGCCGACCGGAGATATCGGTAAGATAGGTATTGCCATTTACAGGAAAAATCCCAAGATACTCATGGCAATGGTCGAGGCTGAAAGATCACCGGACCTCAGCGTTCCGGGTTCCGGAGTATACCGCTCGGAGAACGGAGGTGATTCATGGACATATGTGAACACGTCCAACAGCCGTCCGTTCTATTACAGCCATATCTGGATAAATCCGCTTGATGACCAGAGAGTCATTATGCTTGACGGCAGCGGCAGGATCTCGGATGACGGGGGCACAACATTCTCCCGCTCAATGCCCGGTATCTCAGGCGATTTCCATGCATTATGGAATGATCCTACAAACAAGGACAGGTTCTATGTCGGAAACGACAAGGGCGCATATATTACGCATGATTACGGGTATACCTTTACCATGTTCGATGATATCGATATCAGCCAGTTCTATGCAGTAACAGTTGACAACCGTGATCCTTATTATGTATACGGCGGCCTGCAGGACAACGGCAACTGGGGAGGTCCGAGCAACAGCCGTGACGAGAATGGAATTTTAAGTGACCACTGGTACAAGTTCCACAGCGGCGACGGATTCCACACTACAGTTGATCCGAATGACTGGCGCACAGTCTATACCGAAAGCCAGGGCGGAAACATTAGAAGATTAGATGCGGTTTTCCGCCAGCTTGGCAATAGTATCACACCCAGGCCGCAGAATATCCTGAATTTTGAAGAATACTTCCCTGATATTCAAGGCAACAGGAGTCCGCGTGAGATCAGGTTCAACTGGAGCGCTCCGATCATACTGTCACCACACAACAGCAATACCGTTTATTTTGCCGGGAATTACGTGTTCAAGAGCACGGACAGAGGCGATACATGGTGGCTGATCAGCGGTGACCTGACTACAAACAACCCTGAAAGGGCTTATCCGGAAGGAAGCGGCGGTCTTTCACCGGAAAACACCGGTGCGGAGCAAAACAATACACTGATAACTATCTCTGAATCACCGATAACACCCGGGCTGATCTGGGTATGCGGTGATGACGGGACAATTCAGCTGACAAGGAACGACGGTAAGGTTTGGGAAAACGTCCGGAATAATATCCGGGGAGTCCCGATCGACCTGTGGGTAAGCCGTGTTGAGGCATCCCATTTTGACGAAGGTACAGCCTATGTCTCGTTCGACGGCCACAGAAGCGACAACTTCCAGCCGTGGGTCTTCAAGACAACAGATTACGGACGGTCATGGACCAATATTTCCGGTAATCTGCCCGACGGTCAGGTTGTTTATGTCGTTAAGGAAGACCTGAAGAATCCGAACCTGCTTTTTGTGGGAACTGAATTCGCAGTATTTGCTACGGTCAACGGCGGAAGGTCATGGGACCGTCTGATGGGCGACATGCCAACGGTTGCGGTGCATGATCTTGTTATCCATCCCCGTGACGGAGACCTTATCGCAGCAACTCACGGCAGGGGTATCAGGATTCTCGATGACATTACTCCCCTTCAGCAGTTCACGAGCGAAGTGATGAATTCCAATGCTTATCTCTTCGACAGTAAGGTTGCTACTTTATGGCAGGGAGTAACAAGAGGTGCTACACGCGGGCATAAGTTCTTTGCCGGTAGAAATCCTCTTACTATGTCACAGTCTCCACCGAGCAATTCGCCTTCAGGGATCAGAAATTCGGCAGCAATTCACTATTACCTGAGGAATGAGAACAGCGGCGAAGTCAAACTCGAAATTACCGATATGCAGGGAGAGAACAGGTTCGAGGCTACGGTTCCGGGTACTGCAGGAATCAACAGGTACTACTGGAACCTTCGGTTCAGTCCTCCCCCGCCTACTCCAGAACAGCAGGCGGCACAGCAGCAGCGTGCAGGAAGAGCAGGTAGAGGCGGATTCGGCGGCAGAGGCGGAGCATCAGCCGGAGCGGGAACTTACATCGTAAAACTGACGGTCAACGGCCAGACATATACGAAAACTCTTACAGTCCGTGACGATCCGATGCTCGATCCTACAAGAAAATAATAACAGATTTTATATATCTTCAAAAAGGGCGGCTGAAAAGATCAGCTGCCCTATTTTTTGTTATAAAATTTCCTCACTAAATTCCTTGACATCGTTTAATTCTATTATTACCTTAGGTCATTCCGTTAGGGGTGGACCCGATAGGGGCCTGAGAAACAAAACCCTCTAACCTGATCTGGATAATACCAGCGTAGGGAAACGGCATTGAAGAAATCAATCTTTTATATATATACCGCTTACCTTCCGGTGAGCGGCTTTTTATTTCAAGGAGAATATTGTGAAAAGAGTATTAAAGTTACCAACAATTATTGCTCTGGTATTACTGCTGAGCGCAAGTTTTGTGCTTGCTCAGCGGACATTTTCCATCACCGGAACAATAACAGATGCGGTTACAGACAAACCGCTTCAGAACGCCAACGTGTTTCTTGAAGGCACGCAAATCGGGAGCGCATCCGATGAAGACGGGAAATACAATATAATGAATGTTCCGCAGGGACAGTATGAACTGAATGTACAGTACCTCGGCTACTTCTTCGAGAAACGGGAAATTAACGTAAACGGTAACACGACAATGTCGTTTGCCCTTCGCCCACGCGTGATCGAAAGCCGCGAGGTTGTGGTGACGGAAACACGTGCAAGAGAACGCGAAACACCTGTCGCCTTCTCGAATGTTAGCCGTGAGGATATCAGCGGCAAATATGACCTGCAGGATATACCGATGCTGTTAACCGATGTTCCCGGGATATATTCCTATTCCGAGACAGGCGGCAGTATCGGCTACACTTACCTGCGTATACGAGGCTTTGACCAATCCCGTATAGGTGTCATGCTGAACGGCATACCCCTGAACGATCCCGAATCACACCAGGTTTACTGGGTGGATCTTGCGGATTTCGGGGAAAACGTCGAAAACATCCAGATCCAGCGCGGTATCGGTAATTCTCTGTACGGATCGACCGCTATCGGCGGTTCGATAAATGTGATCACTCATAATTTCAGCGAGAAACGGAAAATATCCTTCAAGACCGGATACGGAAGCTATAACACGAAAAAAGCATCCCTTGGTATGAGTTCGGGCCTTATCGACAATAAATATGCGATATATGGCCGTTTTTCGAAACTTCGGTCGGACGGATACCGCGACCAGGCCTGGGCTGACCTGTGGTCGTATTTTTTCAGCGCTGTCAGGTTTGATGACAAGATGACGAATAAGGTAAATATTTATGGCGGCCCCGAGCTGACACACCTTACTTACGAGGGAGTTACAAGAGACCAGCTCGATGGGAAAATTACCGGAGATAAGGAAATTGACAGGAAAGCCAATCCCCTTTCGGACCCGAACGATGTGGACAATACGTTTCAGCCGCATTATGAATTGTTGACAGAAATTGCGGTTAATGACAAGATGCACTTTAACAATGCCCTGTTCTATACGAGTGCTAAGGGATATTACAGGAATATAAAATCGAGAAGAGATCCGTATGAATATAACCTTACAACTTTTACGACGACCGATCCGACACCGTACCTTGAATTTGCCGATTTTCATGATCCTGTCGGCGGTGTATACGAACTAAAGAAGACAGATCTTGTCAGACGCAGATGGATAGATAATTACCAGTGGGGAGTCATTCCGAGACTGGAAATACAGCATAACAAGGGAAGTCTGACTGTCGGAGCAGAGTTAAGAAACCATACCGGCCGGCACTGGGGAGAAGTGATCTGGGCTCCTGTTCCTATACCGAATCTAACACCTGACCAGACTTATTATGACTATATGGTCGGCAAGAACAGCTATTCGGCTTTTCTTCACGAGAATTATAATCCGGTACCGAAGCTGAATATCATGGCAGACCTGCAGTTAGCTTATCACCGTTATAAATTCTATGATGACAAACGGAACAATATCGAGTTTGATATATCATATAATTTCATTACCCCGCGATTAGGGGCGAATTATAACCTGACGGACAAATTCAATCTTTTCGGGAATTTTTCTATCGCTCACAGGGAACCGACCTTCCGGTCAATATACGATGCCCAGTATGCCTACTCCACTCCCCTGTTCCGTGGAAATAACTACAACGATCCGATGATAAAACCGGAAAAGATGTACGACTACGAAACAGGATTTGGGTATACGGATACAAAGATAGCCGCAAAACTGAATTATTACTATATGGACTTCAGGAATGAAATTATCAGGTACGGCGGACAGCTCGATGAAGAGGGTCAACCGGTGGCAGGTAATGCCAAGAGTTCCTATCATACGGGAATCGAGGCCAGTACGGCATACAGGCCTGTACCCGAACTGACATTGAATGTTAATCTGTCACACTCGGTAAATAAATTCAAAAAGCATTCCGAATTTGTCTGGGGCGGCAGTGAAATAGTATATGACGGTAACAAGATCGGAGGATTTCCCTCAACGATCTTTAACGGGGCAGCAGTTTTTGAGAAGAACAATTTTTTTGGTAGGATTCATTTTCAGTATGTCGGAAAGCAGTACCTGGACAACTCGGAAAACGAGGCAAAAATTCCTGAGCTCAGAAACTTTCCGAACTATATAGACAAAGTAATAGATGCCTTTTCCCTGGTTAATTTGAGAATGAGCTATAAACTGGACAAAGTATTTGGTCTGGAAGGTGCAGAAGTTGGGCTGTCGATTTACAACTTACTCGACGCTGAATATGAAACTGCGGGGTATATAGACTGGACACCGCTCTGGATCCCCGGACCAAAGAGGAATTTTTTCCTTAATTTTTCTGTAGATATGTAGTTTCACCCCACTGAACCATAGCGCCTGCACAATTAATTG
>JBHPLC010000112.1:0-5095 GCA_042564455.1 Candidatus Zhuqueibacterota bacterium
TCTGGTTCAACAAGGATAAAATATCCTTCGCTATTTCCCCAGTTCGCAAAGGTCCCCCATGCCCAGGTCGAATCCACAGAGACATCCGGAGACCGCAATGAATGAGAATCTACATCAATAAAGAGGCCCGTAACAGCATCCTCGACAGCAAAGAAAGTGTGATCGGGATTGTTTTTCGGATCGAGTATTATTAATACCGAATCCCGGCTGTGGGCAAATGCGCTTAATACATCTGGAACTTCAGCCCATGACCAGACCGAGTCTTTGTAAAAATACCCGGTTTTCAGACTGTCTGAATTACGTGCGTTCACATATAATTCATGCAATACATTTGGACTTGTATAAACTTCTAAAGTGTCGAATAAAGATTTTTGATACCATGAAGTGTCCGTGGCTGACGTATCACCCTGGGGAGAGATATATAATGCCTGGGCAGAATCAAACAATTGATAGAAAACACGCTCCGGATTTAAGTCAGGATTAAAAGCTATCGTATATGATGTTTCCGATGTATCTGTAACTGTTACTGCCGGTGGCGGCTGAGCTGCCGTGTATCTTTGAATCGAAAAATTGGCGGAAGTATCAGCATTCAGCGTGTCAATAAGTAAAACATTTACGGATGTGATCAGTGAATCATAGTTATTCAAAAAATCAAGAACAGCAGTATATGTTGTATCGTTTGATCTTGTTAAAACAGTTTCCGGTTCAGCTAATCCGGACGATTCCTGAAATACTGCTTTATTTGTAAGCAAGCCGTTGGTATCAACCACCGAAACGGTCATTGTATTCAGCCCTAAAGCCTCAAAATTAAAAGACAGCGGCGGAGTGATGGGCGATACAAAAGTAACCGCACTAAAAGAAGCTGAGACACTGCGCAGAGTATCAAGATTGTACCCGCCGATTTTAAAATTGTATTCTGAATCCTGTTCCAATCCATAAACCGTAATAATCGTATCGATTGTATATGGTGAATATCGGAGGCTGTCAGAAGAATTTAAAACTGCAAAACTGTCAAACGGTGCAAAACTATTCAGAAGAGTATCCCAGCTGACCACAACAAAATTATAGGAAGTATCCGTTTGTACGGGATTATCAATTGATGCATCAGCCAGTGTCCTGACGGTATCGGTATTTGATTCCACAGTTAGTGTATCAGCATTATACCACATCACTCTGGAAATGTAAGTGGAATCAGGCATCAGGCCTGTCACAACACCTGAGAGTTCTGTGAAAGAACCTAACAACGCAGAACCAGGCACTGACACAATGCAAAGGCTGTCAAAAGAAGCTGCTCCTGCCGCCAGCGAAGTATCTACACTCCAGGAAAAAGTAGATGAAGATGAATCAGATATATTGTAGGTAATAGTCGTTTCAGTAAATTCGACAACAAGTGCAGGACGATAACTTGATGTGGCATATTCAGATGATGCAAAATCAAAAGGAACCGCAGTCTTGGTTTCATCATCCCATTTTATCAGAAGTCCGTAATTATTCCAACTGCTGTTGTGCCACCCGATAACCAGGTCGGTAATATCAAAAATAAGAGAATCCCCTTCATTATAACTGCCGATAACCTGCGTATCGAATTTAAAGGAATCGTAATCTCCTCCGGGAGATGACCAGGCATTACCGAATGATGCAGAATCCCAGGAAGCTTCTGTTTCTATCCAATTTTGAGTTATTCTATGTACACTTGAGGTTTCATTGTTACCGTTATCAGAATTTGTTTTTATCAATATTAATTTTGCATCTGAAATAATGGCGTGCTCGGGAAGATATTGTATTGAATCAAACTGTATCACCGCTCTCCTGGTATATCCGCCATTTTGACGAAAATACAGACTTCCGATATCACCAAAATTATCTCCCGGATTATTTTGCTGAAGATATGTATCCTTACCAAAGGACGTACCATGTTTCCAGATAATTGTCGGATCAACTGTTATCGGGTAAACAGCTCCGGATGTATCCACTTCAATTGAGATCAGATCTCCCTCTGATTGAATATTTACCGGCACAATATTTTGATTTGCATCAAATGCCTTAATCTCTGATATGAATTCATCTTCAAAATAGATAATCCTGTCGGAGATTCTAAAATTGAGATCTGTCTCAATTACATATTCAAACGTTGTCTGTGCTTCATTGTTAAGAAGTAAAATATTCTCTTTAACACCATTCTCAACAGCGATCAGCTCTACTTCTACATTATTCCAGACTGAACCTGCAGCCCGATTATTTGAGATCATAACTTTCTGATCAAGGATATTAACAGGTCTGTATTCAACATAATTATCTTCAGTATTAACTCTGATTCTGCTTAGATCATCTTTAATTTTAATTTTTACTGCGCAATCCGACTCATAATCAAATCCATCCGATGCTTCCGATAGTCTAAATGTAAATTCTTCGCTTATGGTTTTCCCATCTGAATAGAAATTATGGCCATTTTTAAAGATCACTTTACCATAATTGCCTGTTCTGATTATTGAAATATCTTTATTCACTTTCGTAGTATCGTGAATTGTATGATTCTTTTGGGGCGTGAAACAGTTAGAACTGCTTACGGGATTAATAAAAATTATGCTGCAGTATATTATCAATATTGAAATTATAATTATTATTAATGTATATTTGATTCTCATAAAATGTAAAACCTGTCTCTTAAATCTCTTTTAAACTGCTCTGGGGATGAAAATTGTGTTTTTCCTTTGTAATACCGATAATGAATTCCGATTCCCCGTTAGTCCAGCCGATATATTCTCCAATTTTCCGGGAACCTTTATTTGATGTTATTGCAGTCTCAAATTGTACAAACTCAATGAATCCGGGACAAAAAATCCTGTCTATTGATATTTTTTCCAATCCATCAAGCCACATTTCCTGAATTTCATTCAAATCGATTTTGGAGAAAATTATTCCATCCTGCTGCCGCACTATTATTCCTGATCTGAATTTTGCATTCCATCCCATAAAATCTCCACAATAACATTTATTTTGCTTCTTATGAATAATCAAATTTTATGCTTATCGTAAAACCGGAATTGGCACCCCCTTTGGCACCAATGGTCTCATCCGGACCAATAGCGAAAGCCAGATATATATACTGACTTGTGTCAATATGTCCGGTTCCGGTAATATCACTTCCCGATATTCCTGTGATATTTGAAGCAGGCAGACTTAAAGGAAGATTTCCGGGAATACCGCTCGAAACCTGAGCGATCGTTTTATTCTGTGTCCATACCGAAGTTATATCACAGTAATATTCGTTGGTGCCGTTCAGATCATTATTTTGCGATAACCAGAATTTTAAATTTGATATCTGTGTAAAACCGGCAAGATCCGTACATCTCCACCAAATTATTTTTGGTCCTGCATGAATAATGCCGTTAGTATTATTTACTGTTCCGAAATCAAGGGGATTAGTGCTGTTAATAATATTTCCTGCTGTGGTTCTGTCAACCGGTTCGGATAAATTTATAGATGTTGTTCTGAATTCTCCAACTGGCAGTGCCATTTGTTTCTCCTGATACTTATTAGATTATTGTTAAATAATAGATGGAACCGGATCAGACGGCATTTATATTTTTTATCATTATTAACGTTTTCCGCTGTCCGGTTTCCATCTTAATCCTGAATCAACTCATGTCGAGATATTTTCTCGCATCCTCAAGAAAAACACTGTAACCTAATTCCTGCGATACAGCGGTCTGTTCTATCTTCCGGTCAATTATCTTATCATGTTCAATAATTAATTCCTGGTCATATCCCTTTTTTACAGCAAATCTGTGATCGATCGCAGCAATATAGTTGTCACTTGCTTCTGTATATACAGCGATCTTTGCGCCAAGCGGAGTCATAACATCCCCGGTGCGCTGGAAAGAAAAACCGGCCTGAGGATCTTTAAATTCACTTAGTTTCAAAATAGCTGCCTCCACCGCAGTACTGACGATAAGCCTGGTCATTTTAAAAGGCCTGAATGATATAAACAGGTCTACCAGGTCATCATATGTAAGATTACTGAGACCCGATGTCCCTGCCGGGACAGAATTAGACGTACCAACCGTTCCATCTCCACTCATTACAAGATTATAAATAGCTCCCATTTTGTCATTCTGGATATTATATCCGACATACCACAGGATCACTTTCAGTTCAGAAAGATCACAATGCTGGATCACTTTATATGTAAAATCAAAAGCCCTGCCATAATCATTAAGATTGATCGATTTGTCCCTGTACAGGACTGACACACGCGGCATTGATGATCCCTGAGAAAATTTTGCGAGGCTTTTACCTTTATCTGAAGGATTTTTAATATACAGAGGTTGAAATGACGGACCTTTTACCTTTGAAGAAACAGCGACAAGATCATCAGCATCTGCATATAGCTGCATTCCTTTAATGATCTGCCGGCGAAACCACTCGGGAGCCAGGATCATTCCTCTGCCTCCAAAAAGCTGCTGGGTTGTAATAGAATTATATTCACCGGAGCGGATCCCAAAAAGCATAAGCTGACGTTCAAATGCATCAAGTGCCCACTGAGGCCTTCCAAACTGATCTCTCGGAGTTGGATCCAGTTCTTCCAACAGCTGACTGATAGAGACTTTCTTCTCATTTGCTTCATTATATAGCTCAAGGCTTCCGGTCCGTGATAATTGTTCAATTTTTTTGGATATATCTTTTGCTTTTGCTAAATCCATAATTTTCCTCCGGTTTTATAACAATATGTCACAAGTTGAAGCAGTTGTATTCACATCCAGTGTAAAACCTCTGGTCGAACCGCTTGTTATTCCTTTATCAACCGTACCTGCTCCCGACATCTGAACCGGCCATCCCAAAACCGGGGTAGTTCCGGAGTACGGAAGATCAGTGCAGACTCCTTTAACCTGCACCAGTCCTGTGTAACCGTCTTTTGAAACACCCATGAGTTTTCCAAAAAATACCTCATCATCGGCACCTTCGGAAATCTCATTATTTGCTGTTAATGCTACAGGTTTTCCAATATCACTTTCTGTAAGGCTTGGAGTCGTTGATGCATTTTCAATATTAAAAGAAAGTATCAAAATTCCCTGAGCCTCATTATCGATAACAC
>JBHPLC010000113.1:0-5029 GCA_042564455.1 Candidatus Zhuqueibacterota bacterium
GAAAAGATGAATATGGTGAACTGATAATAATCGTCGATTTAACTCTAATTAGTAAAAATACGGAATAATCTACATTGTCAAAAGAGAAAATCTGGGAATTGTTCATCATCAATCCCGGGACACTGAATATAGAGAATCTGAAAGCCTTTCTCAAGATCATGAAATTTGATCCTGCGGTTAAGAAGATGTTCCCTAAAGGCTTTACCCTGGCTGAACCGATCAATAATAATACAGGCGGTATATTATTTCCAAAAGACACAGATCTCTCGGTTGAGTCCATTTCAAGGCTGATCAAATTAAAAGAGAATAATCCTGATTATAATTTCAATATTTCGCTAAAAAAGAGTAAAAAGGTTTCCAGCCATTTCCGCGAGGTAATAAAGAGGGATTTTAACAAGCTGATCGATGCAAAAAAGGGTAAGCAGGAATTCCGGAAATCCATTGGTAGGCTTGAAAAGACACTTGAGATGTATCTCGATGATATTTTATCTGATGATGAACTGATCTATTTGCTTTTCCGGGGCAGATCGATCGATGAGGTTACAAGCAAGTCAGGTATACCCAGGCATTTCTACCACTCAATTAATGTATCGATTTTTGCTCTTGAAATTCTACAAAACGCACTGATGACCACAGGCACGCGTTTCGATAAACCCGATCTTATAAATGTAGCTGTTCTCGGCCTGATTCATGATATGGGAGCTATAGAGAATGTTGGGCAATATGTCGAACTGCCTATTGAAAAGCAAAAAGACTATTACATGCAGGAGACTACACAAAGCTTTCTGGCTGCAAAATCAATAAGTTTAGAGAATGAACTTGTAGAAGCTTTAAAAAAATACGGGGAATATCATAAAGGGAATAAAGAAGTTATAGAAAAGAATGACGATATTGAAGATAAATATGCAAATATACTTATAACTGCAGATGTAATGGATCTTCTAGTATCTGGTCTTTTTGGAGATCCGGTACCGCTTAAGACAGCAACAGATCAGCTTTATGTTCAGGCATCTAATAAGAATTTGAGAAGGGGTTATGTTGATGCTCTTGCCAAGGGTTTGAAACTGAATGACCTGTTTGATTTTTACAGAGAGCTTGAGCGTCTGAGGAAAATGTGCTTATTGAAGAAATATGCCAGACCTTACCCTATGTTGGGATTCAAAAGTCCTGTGCTTGTACTGTGCGGCGGTAAAAGAAACGACTGCAAAGAATATGCGAGAAGCTCTAAAGCCGTTAATCTGATCAAGGCAAGCAGTAATTTGGAACCCGGTGCATACGGAAGATGTAAACTGCTTTCACAGGAACTCGTCAAGTTCTATGAATCTCATTATTCCGATATCAAAGAAAATATTATAATCAAACAGGAAGAAGGAAAGACTAATAAAGACTAATAAATTTGATGTAAATATTTTAGAAAGCTGCAGTGACCGCTACAGCTTTTTATTATTTATAAGGATATATGAATGAATATTTCTGAATACAGAAAAGAGTTCCCTACTTTAGAAAAGAAAACATATTTAAACACTTGCTCCCTGGGAGCCCTATCCCGCCGGTCAAAAGAATATGTTCATGAATTTTTGGAGCAGTGGGAGGAGTTCGGAGCCTGGTACTTTATATGGATGAAAGAACTTGCCGAGGTAAAAGAACTGCTTGCAAAGATAATTAATGCCGACACAGAGGAAATCGCTCTTGGACACAGCATTTCAACACTGTTAGGCACTATATCATCAGGTTTTCGATTCAGAACCGGCGGCAGTATCATTGTTTGTGATCTGGATTTTCCAACAGCCAATTATCAGTGGCTTGCAAAAAAACCAATTGGATTGGAGACAAAAATCCTTGAATCCGGGGATAAAATATCTGTTTCTCCGGATGAATTCAAAAAGGCGATAGATGAAAAAACAGAATTGATTTCTACATCACATGTTTTTTTCTCAACAGGAAATATCCAGGATATCGAGACGATCAACCGTTATTCACATGAAAAAGAAGTTCCTTGTCTTTTTGATGCTTATCAGTCAGTAGGCCAGGTACCGGTTGATGTTAAAAAGATGAATATCGATATGCTCCTGGGAGGCGGACTAAAATGGCTTCTCGGAGGTCCCGGAATCACATTTCTGTATATCAGAAAGGATCTGATAAATAAGCTTGAACCAACCTCGGTCGGCTGGTTCGGGGCTAAAGACCAGTTCGGTTTTTCAGCGACGGATTTCAGTCTTAGTGATACAGCACGTAGATTTGAGACAGGAACTCCTTCGATGGCAGCAGTAAAAGCCTTAAAGGGCGGTCTTGAAACAATACTGGATATTGGCCTGGATAATATTCAGGAGGCAACAAGAAGTATTACATTTGAATTAACAGACAGGCTCGAAAATGCGGGCTTCTCATTAAAAACAGCAGAGAATCCGGTAAACCGTTCTGCTATCGTAATGGTCAGACACGATAATCCTTCAGGGGCGGTTTCAGAATTAAGCGAAAGAGGAATTATTGTTGATTTCAGAAAAGAGTGTATTAGAGTGTCACCGTATTTTTATAACACTTCTGAAGAGATCGAAAAATTTGTCAATGTTTTAAAAGAGATCTCCAAATAATTTTTGATTCTAATCTCCATTATTAGCGATAAGTTTTTTATCTGTCATCCATTCAGCAACTTCACTTGTCAATTCAAGTAACAGCTGATTCTTTTCCGGTTCCGGGTGTTTTGAAGTGAACCATATAAGGTCTTTGGGTTCCAGGGCCTCCTCATATAATACCTGGGCACATTCAATTGGAAATTTCTCATCTCCTTTACCACCGATCACCAAAAGAGGTCTGGGTGATAGTTGTTTAATATAATTTAGAGGTTCCAGCGGGAAGGCTATAATCTTTGCAAGATAACCTGCCAGGTAATGAATACCTAAAAATTTATAAGGAAGATTCTTTGTTATGAGTTTTTCGATTTTCCCTCCGCCAAAAAGCGAGCTGACAGATTTGATTCTTTTGTCGCAGGCTGCAGCAGCGATACCAAAGAAAGCCCCTAAGCTTGCTCCGATCAGGTGAATTCTATCCTTATCGAATTCCTTCCTTTTTGAGATATATTCAATCAGCAGAAGGACACCTCTTACACTGTCCATTATCGCTCTCCTGATCTTTGGAAGATATAATAAGACCTGCCACCATTTTAATCTTTTTTCACCGGTAAATGGATAATCTATCGACACATTAACCACAGGTTCATATCCTGGCATATCTTCTAACAGGTCTATCACACCTTTTCCGGTAAACAATCCGCCCAGAACAATTATCACAGGTAATTTTCTATCCGGTATCTCCGGTATACGAAAATACCCGTTCAAGGTAAATCCCCGGGAACATACTAATTCAAATTGCTCTATTTTTATGCCGTTTTCAGATGAGATCACTTTTGTCCGGTTCTCAGTAATCTTTCCTGAAGTTCTCTTAAAATAGGCAATATAATCCCTCTTAAAATAGCGGATAAAATATAAAATAACGAGGACAGCAAATGTTATTAAGAAATATGTCATTATATATTTCCGAAAGCAGATCTTCTGCTATTATGGTTCGAACCGCAGGACTTTTCCCGGTAATTCACCTGTATGTTCACCATTTGATACCGTTATTTTCCCGTTAACCAGAACATGACTTACACCCGCGGCATATTTTTTCGGATCCTGAAAAGTAGCGGTGTCTTTTATCGTATCAAAATCAAAAACTGAAATATCTGCATAGTAGTCTCTCTGAAGTAAGCCGCGTTTTTTAAACTGCAGTTTTTCCGCCGGCATCTGAGTCATCTTATGCACAACTGTCGGAAGATCAAATATCTTTTGATCTCGGCAGTAATAACCAACTGCCCGGGCAAATGCACCGAAGTTTCTCGGATGAGGGCTTCCTCCTGTCTCTGCAGACATTGCGGATCCGTCGGAGCAGATCATACCAAGCGGATGTGCAAGTATTCTTTCGGTATTCTCTTCACTCATTCCAAAACCGACCATACCGACACTTCCGTTATTTCTCAGGAGCATCGAAATTGTTTCTTCGAACGGATCTGTTCCTTTATCAGCTGCGATCTCATCCATCCGCTTACCGACATACTGCCTGTCCTCCTGTGATCTCGCACTCGAGACCATTACAGAATTCCAGGAGCCGAGGTCATTAACCTTACCGGTCACGTACTCTTTGATCCTGCCTTCCAGAGAACTGTCATTTAACCTTTCGACAAACCTCCTGCTACCGCCTTCTCTGCTCCAGTTCGGGAACAGGTTGCTCAAACCGGTTGAATATGCAACATAGGGATACCTGTCAAAGTGTACATTGCCTCTTTCGCCGGATGCTTTTTCGATCTTTTCGAACACCTGGTCGATGTTTTTCCAGTTCGGCTGACCCTGTACTTTCAGGTGCGAGATCTGCACAGGGCATCCTGCTTCTTTACCGACAGTTAATGTTTCGTCGATCGCATCCAAAAGAAAATTATCCTCGTTTCTCATGTGGCTCGCATAGGGTACACCAAACGGCTCGAGAGCTTTTGCCAGTTCGATCAGCTCGGGAGTTTTGGCGAGGCTTCCCGGGATGTATTCAAGACCTGTCGATAATCCGAAAGCACCCTGCCTGACGGCTTCATCTGTGTAATTCCGCATCTTCTGCAGATCTTCCGCTGTTGGTGTTATATCTTCCGAACCCAGCACCAGCCTCCGTATCGTTCCGTGACCTACCATTGTTGCAAAATTATAACCGAGATTCTGATTTGACATTTCATACAAATGAAAACCGACATTGTTTCCGTTTGAATCAGGCCCCTGAGAACTTCCGCACTGTCCGCCCAGCTCTGTTGTTATCCCCTGAAAAATACAGCTTAGACCGGGTTTATTGACAATACCGGCGTTCGTGTGGGAATGGATATTGATAAATCCGGGGGAGATAATTTTGTCCCGTGCATCAACTTCAATATTGGCAGTGGCATTTGTCAGATCACCGACCGCTGATATAAACTCACCGGTTATCCCGACAGAACCAAAGAATCCGGATCCTCCGG
>JBHPLC010000114.1:0-4938 GCA_042564455.1 Candidatus Zhuqueibacterota bacterium
TCCTTTTATAGAAGGAGACGGAATTGGTCCCGATCTTTGGTTCGCCTGTAAAATGGTTCTTGATGCAGCTGTTGAGAAAGCATATTCAGGAAATAAAAAGATCGAATGGCTTGAGGTATTTGCAGGTGAAAAAGCTAACGGTAAATATGGTGAATATCTGCCGAATGACACGTTGGAAGCAATTAAATATTATATCGTAGCAATTAAAGGTCCTCTAACAACTCCTGTCGGCGGCGGATTCCGCAGTTTGAATGTTTCACTCAGACAGCTGCTCAACCTTTACGCTTGTGTAAGGCCTGTACGCTATTTCGAAGGAACTCCAAGCCCGGTAAAACGTCCCGATAAACTTGATATTGTGATATACCGCGAGAATACGGAAGATGTTTATTCCGGAATAGAATGGCAGCAGGGAACGCCGGAAGTCAAAAAAGTTATTGATTTTATTAACAAAGAAATGGGTAAAAATATCCGTGAAGATTCCGGTATTGGTGTCAAACCGATCAGTATAACCGGTACAAGCCGGCTTGTCAGGAAAGCAATTAGTTATGCTGTTGCCAATAAACGGACAAGTGTTACTCTGGTTCACAAAGGGAATATTATGAAGTATACCGAAGGTGCGTTCAGAGACTGGGGTTACAAAGTTGCCGCAACAGAATTTGCTGATCAGACTATATCTGAAGAAGAACTCTGGGATAAATTCGACGGTAAAGTACCGGAAGGTAAAATTGTTATTAAGGATCGTATAGCAGACAGCATGTTCCAGCAGATCCTGACAAGACCTAATGAGTACGACGTAGTCGCAATGCCGAATCTCAACGGTGATTATATGTCTGATGCCGCCGCTGCTCAGATTGGCGGACTCGGTATGGCGCCCGGTGCAAATATCGGTGATTTTATCGGTCTGTTCGAAGCAACTCACGGCACGGCACCTAAATATGCAGGAATGGACAAGGTAAATCCCGGCTCTATGATCCTGTCCGGTGCAATGATGCTTGAGTACTTAGGCTGGACCGAAGCAAAGGAACTGGTTTATAAAGGAATTGAAACAACGATCAAGAATAAAACTGTTACATATGACCTGGAAAGACAGATGGATGGAGCAAAACTTCTGAAATGTTCCGAATATGGTAAGGCTATCTGCGATAATATGTAATATAGATATTAATATTGTTTTTTGGGCTCGTCAATTCTCAGACATCGGGATATTGTTGAGCCCTTTTTATATTAATAAGTACAGGCCATACGGCCTTTGATCCCTAAATACGGAAAAAGATTACAATCCAGGTATTTTTATTGTATTATTTAAAAAAATGTTTTATGTTTGTGTGTTGATTATTGTCTTAAAAGTTTTTTGAAATACTTTTTATCAATTAAAAATAAATGAAACCAAAATCATGTTTATAGACGAAACTGAAATAGAAGTGATCGCAGGCGTCGGCGGAAGCGGATGCATGAGCTTTCACAGAGAAAAATTCGTATCAAAGGGCGGGCCCAACGGCGGTGACGGCGGTAAAGGCGGCAGCGTGATCTTTATCGGGGACTCCTGTTTGCATACATTAATGGATTCAAGATATAATAGAATTTACAGGGCAAAACGTGGTCAGCATGGAATGGGCTCCAATAAAACCGGGAAAAACGGAGATGACAAATTAGTTAAAGTCCCGCTCGGTACAGTAGTGATCGATATCGATGAAGATCAGGTTATCGGGGAGATTGTAAAAGATGAACAAAAACTGGTCGTAGCAAAAGGAGGAAGAGGCGGCAGAGGTAATACAAGGTTTGCATCACCTACCAATCAGGCTCCGCGGGAATGGGAAACAGGTGGTGAAGGTGAACACCGAAAAATCAGACTTGAACTGAAACTGCTCGCTGATATAGGACTTGTTGGTTTTCCAAACGCAGGAAAATCTACCCTGATTTCAACCATTTCTGCAGCAAAACCAAAGATCGCCGATTATCCTTTCACCACTTTGATCCCTAACCTCGGAATAATAAAATGTCATGAATTCCACAGCTTTGTCATGGCTGATATTCCCGGGCTTATAGAAGGCTCACATGAAGGCAAAGGACTCGGAGACAGGTTTCTGAAACACATCGAGAGAACCAAAGGACTTCTGTTCTTAATTGACATATTTGAAGATGATTATCTTGAAACATATAAGAAGCTCTGTTTTGAGATAGAGCAATTTAACAAACGCATCCTTAAAAGACCCCACCTGATAATTATTACAAAGAATGACGCTTTTCCGGAGGCGGAGATTCCCGAAGAATTAGATGGAATACCGGTAATTTCAATTTCCTCAGTGCAGAACACTGGATTAAGAGAACTGAAAGACAGATGTTGTGAAATGCTGAAAAAAATTGACGTTAATGAGGAAGAAAATTGAAGTTTTCATTGAAAGACCTTCTGACACTTCATTTTATCCCCAAACTGGGTCCATTCAGAGTCAGACAACTTGTTGATTCATTTAAAACAGCAGATGCACTATTTAATGCCGGTGTAGATCAGATCGCCAGACTGGATAAATTTGATACTGCCTTGGCAAATCAGGTAAAAAAGTCTCTCAATGATAATAAACTTTCAGAAAAAGTAGAGAATCAACTGCGAACTCTCGAAAAGCACTCGGGAAGAATTATTACTCTCTGGGATGAAGAATACCCGGAAAACCTAAAAAACATCTATAATCCGCCTGTCTTGTTATTCGTAAAAGGCAATATTTTGAAGTCCGATAAAAATTCTGTAGCAGTTGTCGGATCGAGAAATGTCTCTGATTACGGAAAATTATCAGCCGAAAGAATATCGGAAGATCTCGCATCGAAGGGTTTGACCATAAACAGCGGTATGGCATCAGGAATAGATGCCTTTGCACATAAAGGCGCGATAAATGCCGGAGGCAGGACTCTGGCCGTCTTAGGCTGCGGTATAGATATAGTGTATCCGGCTGAAAATGTTTCCCTCTACAAAGAGGTCGTAAAGAACGGTGCGATAATATCTGAATTTCCCCTGGGAACAAAACCATGGCCCGGAAATTTTCCGGCGCGCAACAGAATTATCAGCGGACTGTCTCTCGGAACGGTGGTTGTGGAAGCTGCAAAAAGAAGCGGCGCATTGATCACAGCCTCGGCAGCTCTGGAGCAGAACAGGGAGGTATTTGCCATTCCTGGAAATATTTCCAGCTCCCGCAGCGAAGGAACAAATGCGCTCATACGCGACAGTGCTGCCAAACTGGTGCAGAATGCCGGGGATATAATTGCTGAGCTGAACCTGAACGATACCGGTAGAAAACCGGAAGAACCTGAATCCCCTCCGGTTAAACTGACAAAGGATGAAAATAAAGTTTACTCTCTTGTAGGAAATGAACCGATACTTGTAGACAAAATGTCTCAGAAAACCGGTGTATTACCGCAGATACTACTCACACACCTTCTTACACTGGAACTAAAAGGACTTGTCCGGAAACTCCCCGGAAATAAATACATCAGGGTATAAAGAGTGTTTCTGCTTTCCGTAATCGGTTAATATAAAGTATTTGAAAAGAATCCAAATTCTGCAAAAAAAAGGTATCTGCCGTAAAACAGATACCTTTTTAATAATATATGTAAGTGTCTTATCCCTTTTTCGCCTTTTCCACTTTAATAGAAGCTATCTTATCTATCATCCTTTGATTGTCAGGGGCTATTTGAAGAGCTTTCTCACAGATTTTAATTGCATCATCAAATTTTCCCATTTTGGTCAACACTGTAGCATGTGTGTCAAAGACCCTGACCTGGCGATTAGGAGAAAAATCATTATTTTCCAGAGCAATTGTCGATGCCTTAAGGGCGCTTTCAAGGTTTGTACCCTGGTTTGCCCAGAACATTGCATAAGACATCATGTTGTTTATGTTGTCTGAATTTGCTTTCATAAAATCTTCGCCATAAACATTCATTGCTGTATTTAAATCACCGGCAGCAACAAGCAAACCTGCGTACATCGAAGGAAATCTGTTATTACTCTGTCCGGTTTCTGTGCTGTAAAACTTCTCTGCAACTTTCACTGCATCATCGAGATTGGTTTGTGATCTTGTTGCAAAAGAAATAAATCCGTTAACGAGTGAATAGTTTTCCGGATCTTCTGCAAAAAGCTTTTTAAATACTTTAATCGCGTCATTTACATTATTTTCATCAGTATACATTCTGGATAAACCGGAAATTACACTGTTTTTCATCGGTGATTCCGGAAATTCATTTAAAAACGAAAGAATATTTTTTGCGTCAGCTGATGCTCCGGCGAATTTTGCCATTTCATAAGCAGACACTTCTACAGCGTTTCTACCGCGACCATAAGGAAGCATGATCTTTTTTGCTTCGGCAGGATTATTCAGAACCGCAGCATATAATTTTGCGGCTTCATCATCTTTACGCCTGTCTTCATACGCCTTTGCAAGTTTGACCAGTGTAGAAACATCCTTAGGATTTTTCTCTATTGCCTTTTCAAGGTTCATAAAAGAGTCTTCGGCATTCAGCGCCTCATTCAGACCTGTTTTCATCCTTTCAGGATCACCCGGATAACCGAGGATTCGGTTTATCTCTTTTCCGTCAGCCTGTGCAATAATCACAGTCGGCGTACCTATGATACCGAATTTTGCTCCGAGGTCTTTGTAAAGATCCTGGCCTGCCTGGGGATTGTTCTTGTAGGCGTGGATTGCGATGTAATTGTCGTTGATGTACTTGTGGTAATCTTTGTTGCCAAAAAATTGCTCGTCCAGCAATTTGCAGGAGCCTCAACCATCCTGGAAAAAATCGATGAGAAGAAGCTTCCCGTCCTTCTTGGCTTTTGCCATAGCAGCATCAAAGTTACCCGTAAACCAGATTGATTCCTGGGCGAATAACGGTGCGGCAAAAAGAAGGACCAGCATAAAAACAAAAAAACGTTTCATACTAAGCTCCATTGTTTGT
>JBHPLC010000115.1:0-4805 GCA_042564455.1 Candidatus Zhuqueibacterota bacterium
TGTATGCTTTGATAATGGCTGGTGGAGTTGGAAAACGTTTTTGGCCTATGAGCAAGAGGTCAAAACCCAAACAGTTTCTTAATCTATTCGGTGAAAAAAGTATGATCCGCATGACGTATGACAGACTTAAATCATTTGTGGATAAGAAAAACATATTTGTCATTACAAATGAAGATCAAATTGATCTTACTTATAAGCATTTACCGGACCTTCCAAAAACCAATATTATTGGCGAACCCTTTGGAAAGGATACAGCTCCGTGTATTGCTTTGGGAGCTTTAATGGCAGCTTCCAAGGATCCGGATGCGGTAATGGTAGTTCTGCCAGCAGACCATCTGATAACAAATACAAAAGAGTTTCACAGTGTTTTAAAACTCGGGGCAGATCTTGCCTCAACAGATGAAAGTCTCATTACTATCGGGATTTCCCCCACGAGACCTGAAACAGGTTACGGTTATATTCAATTTGATTCTGAAAATGCAGATAAATACATTCCGGAAACATTTCATAATAAGGGGATTTTACGCGTAAAGACCTTTGCCGAAAAGCCAAACCTGGCCACTGCAAAACGATTTATCGAGAGTGGTGATTTTCTATGGAACAGCGGTATTTTCATCTGGAAAGCAAAAACGATCCTAAAAGAGATCGAAGAATCCTTACCGGAACTTTATGACAGCATGTATGAGCTGCAGCCTCATTTCAACAGGGATACATTTAATGAAGCACTGTTGAGTGTCTACAGACAGATATCGAGCATATCGATCGACTATGGAGTGATGGAAAAAGCGAAAAATGTCTTTTTGCTCAGAGGGGATTTTGGCTGGAGTGATGTCGGAAGCTGGGCAGAATTTTATAAGCTCAATGAAAAAGATGAAGATGGGAATTTCGTAAGTGGGAATTGTGTATCACATGATTCTTCAAACAATTTAATAATCAGTGATAAGCATCTTGTTGCTGCGATCGGTGTAAAAGATATGGTTATAGTAAACAGTGATGATATTTTTCTGGTTTGCCCACAGGACAGCACTCAGGACATCAAGAACATCGTCGATATGCTTAGACGAAAAAAAATGGATGATTTTCTATAAAGCTACTCTTTTAATGAAGTAAATCTGGTTAAAAAAGGACGGAAATCCCGAATCTTGCAGGGAAATTTGATTTGAATTTATCAGAAAACCAGGTATCATACCCCAGTTCACCAAAAAATTTCAACGCCTGAAAGTAATAATCTACACCGCATACAGCATGCATACCCCAGTAACTTCCTAAAGATTCATTATCGGTCAGAGAGTACTTATCCTCACTATATATTTTACCTATATTGGATTTTGCCAAAATAGTTATATAATTGATATTTGTTTTGACGGTAGCATAATTAACTCCGACACCTAATCTCGGGACGAATGTGTTTTTTGGCTTATTTCCCAGAAAATATGCAACAGAATTTGAAAATTTTGAAAATTCCAGTGAAAGAGACCAGTTGGTGATTTTTGTGTCGATATCAAAATCCCAATTTTTTACATATAAAGATCCGTCAACCGGAACAGTATCCGGATCATGCCAGGTATCCAGAGTGGATTTTTGTTTAATATATGAAAATCCGCCTTTGACGGACACTAAACCTGTAATCATTTTGGAGGCAGTTACACTAAGCCCTCCATTTGATGAAAAAGAAGACGAAGACAATCCATTTCCGGAATATATATCATTGTTCAGTCCGGTTATGATATTAGTCGTTACAGCTTTTGCGATCTGGTCATAATCATGAAAATAATTAAAACCCAGTGAGATCGGCTTATATGATTCATCTTTTATATGTGATGTAACCGTCTTTACTATAGTTTTTTGTTGTTTTTGCTCTATTTTCTCTGTTTTTTCCGGTATTTGCTGTGTTGATGCAGGGATATTTATACCTGCTTTCTCCAGGGCTTTTTGTGATATCTCTTTTCTGATCAGGACTATCCTGTTACCTTGGGGTTCTTCATCAAGAACTTTTGAAATAATCCTTACAACACAGTATTCCGGAAAAAGCTGTGTTACCTGAACGGTTCCGTAGAATTTTTTGACAGTTTTATATTTTATTCTGATAAAAGGAAGGCGTTTATCCTGCTCATAATAAAAATTATATGCTACCGATCCTTTTACTCCGTCATTGGCTCCTACATTCAGGATATAAAGATTTCCGACTTTTTTCAGCAGATAATCTCCAAATTCCTGATTTTGAGTAAATCCTGCAGCAGGAAGAAGACACAGCAGAATGGTGTAGATTAATATACGTTTTTTAATTAATATTAAGTGCATAGAAAAAGCTGTTTTAATTAAAATCGATTGCTAACTGATCATTTCTGAATCTATTTAACGATCTTAAATACTGAGGTGTTTTTAACTGCTTCAATACAGATGGAAGTTTGTCTTTTAAAACAGTAAAATTCCAAAACTTCGGTTCATCTGTTTCTACCGGTATTTTATATAAGTGGGACCTGCTTATTTTTGACAGTCTTTCCGCCAGTTCCGGATCATTTGTCTGTAAATTAGCCAGTTCCAATGTACAGGCAGTCACATTTACACCAGTATAATATTTTATCCCTATATTTTCAATACTTTGTTCCACCACAGAAACATAGTCATTAACGAGTCGCTCGAATGTCTTCTTTATCTCAGAAATTCTGTGTTTTTCTAACTGCTGAAGACAGATCGAATACAGCAAAATAAACTCATTTTTGATATGATCCTGCCTGTGAACACTTTTTATTAATGCTTTAAGTATTCTTCTGATCGCCTTCGGATCATTTTTCCTGCAGTTTTCCAATATTTTACAATACTGTTCAGGGATACTGATAGACACTGGTGTTTTCATAATTTAACCGGTTGTTGTTTTAAATATCGGCAGTTCAGCTTTTACACTTAAGATTACTGAAGAAGAATATGGCTGGTAATTCGCGGCCGTACTGCATTAGTGGGCTAATTTTAGTAAATTTATTCAAGTTTGTCAAGAATTTTCTGCGTATTTTAATTTATTATGGTTTTCAGGCGACATCAAAGAACATATCATCTTCGAGATCACGGTCAAAAATTTTGTAATCTGTTTTTTTGATTTCTTTATCTTTGATCTTCTGAACAGATTCCACAATTATGTTTGATTCTCCCTGCACTCTTGACTGCACAGTGCCTTTGATATAAAAAGGGCCGTAACCCCTTAGTATTTTTCCGTATTTTTCGTATACATCGGGGAAAAGTACGGCTTCCATAAGGCCTTCTTTGTCTTCAAGTGTTGCAAATTTTACATATTTTCCGGAAGATGTGGGTGCTCTTCTTGAAGTTACCATCCAGGCGGCTGTTTTAATCTGCCTGTCTTTCATTTTCTCCAATGAAACTGATGTTGTCAGATGAGTATTGAACTCTATTTCAGAAAAGAGTGAAAGTGGGTGTCCTGAAACGGCAAATCCCAGTATTTCCAGTTCTGACATTATTTTCTGTTTCTGTGTATTGGGAGGCAGGTTTAGGCCATCGATCAGTTTTCTGGTGACATTTATTTTCCTGTTATTCCTGAAATAGACCTTTATAATTGTTATTGCCTCAGCTTCACTTTGCATAATGGATCTTAATGCTCCGCACTTTGCAAGGTTTATCGCCTCTGTCTGCATTATACCGGAACGATCAAGAAAATCAAAAATGTCTTTATATGGGGATTTTTTTCTTTCCGATATTAGTCTTTTCATACTTTTATCCGAAAGTTTCAGCACAGTAAAAAGGCCGCATGTAATTGTTTTTCCTTTACTTGTAAACAATTTTTCGGCATTATTCACGTCCGGATGTGCTATTTTAATGCCCATTCTCCGTGCTTCTTCAATATAAGCCGCCATTGAGTAAAATCCTCCTCCATTATTCAGGACAGCAGTCATGAACGGTACGGGATGATGATATTTAAGATAAGCAGACTTATAAGCCAAAATGCCGTATGTTGCACTATGAGCCTTATTAAATCCATAACCTACAAAATTTTCCATGAATCTCCAGATCTCATCAGCCGATCTTTCCTGAATGCCTTTTTTAGCGGCGCCCTCTATAAATTTCTTCTTGAGAGGTTTTATCACTTCGGATTTTCGTGATTTTGTCATTGCCCGTCTAAGAAGGTCTGCTTCCCCATAAGAAAATCCGGCAACAGCTTTTGCGATCCTTAACACCTGTTCCTGATACACGACAACGCCATATGTTTCTCTGAGAATGGGTTTTAGTACCGGATGAATATATTCAGGTTTTTCCACTCCCGCGCGGCGGCGTATAAATGCATCTTTCATTCCGGCTTCAGACGGACCCGGGCGTATTACAGCAACCGCATCAATCACATCCTTTATCACCTGAACCTGCATTTTTTTCAGCAGACCGCGCATTGCTGGGCTTTCAAGCTGAAAACAGCCGACAGTCCGGCCTTGCATTATCATTTTCATTGTTTCTTTGTCATTCTTTTTTATACTTTCAAGATATTTTAAATTGCCTCTGCGGATATTTTCGCCTCTTTTTTCATTTTTCGAAGCAACATCCTTCAGACAGTCGGTAATAACACTAAGCCCCCGTACACCAAGGATATCCATTTTAACTAATCCAAGTTTCTCTACAGCCCTCATGTCATGCTGTGAAATTACAAGTCCCTTTCCGGATATTTCCAGAGCTGTGTAATTAGTAATTTCGTCCGGTGCAATAATGACCCCTCCGGGATGAACGGACAGATAGCGGGGAAAACCTGCAATACGCTTACACATTTTGATTATATTTTTATACATCTTCTCCGTAACAGGGTGGTTTTT
>JBHPLC010000116.1:0-4737 GCA_042564455.1 Candidatus Zhuqueibacterota bacterium
TATCTCTATCAAGAAATGAAGAATTAGCCGCAAGAGAGTAAAAATCTTCCTTTTTGACTGTCCAAGTTTCATCAGGATTTATTATACACAATTCAGCTTCATTCCCTTCCTGAATGTCATTCAAAGGTAAATTCAGGATCTTTCTGGGTTTAACCGCACAAAGATCCACTAATTCTTCTAATCCCTTAAAACTGTTTTTCTCTACCAATTCGGTAAAATACACACCAACAGCAGTTTCAAGGCCGGTCACTCCAAATGCAGCTCTGTCAAATTCACCTTCTTTATCATCAATCCTATGAGGCGCATGATCTGTCGCTATTACATCGATCGTGCCATCCTTCAGCCCTTCTATTACCGCTTCAACATCCTCTTCGCTTCTGAGAGGAGGATTCATCTTAAAATTTGAATCATAACTTTCGATCTCTTTATCGGTCAGGCAGAAATGGTGCGGTGTGGCTTCCGCCGTAATATTTAATCCCCTGTCTTTTGCTTCACGGATCATCCGGATTGATTTTGCACTGCTCATATGCTGAATATGGAGATGTCCGCCGGTAAATCCCAGAATCTGAATATCCCGTGAAACAATAATGTCCTCGGCAATTGAAGGCATTCCTAACAATCCGAGTTTCGTTGAGGTGAATCCTTCATTCATACATCCGGTCTTTGTAAGTGAAATTTCCTCAGCATGTTCCATGACCGGAATATTGAATATCTTGGAATACTCTAATACTTTTCTCATCAATGAACTGGATTTGACAGGATGACCGTCATCGGTTACAGCAACGATTCCTGCTTTGATCATAAATCCAATTTCTGCGAGTTCATCTCCCTTTAATTCTTTACTGACAGCTCCTGCAGGAAAAACATTTACAAGTAGATTTTCCGATTTTTCTTTAATAAACCTCACTACTTCCTGATTATCGATCACAGGAGATGTATTAGGCATACAGCATACCGAAGTAAATCCTCCGGAGGCAGCTGCAGCACAACCGGATGAGATTGTTTCCTTGTCTTCCTGACCCGGTTCTCTCAGATGAACATGCATGTCTAATAATCCGGGGATCACAGTACAGCCTGAAATGTCAATTATTTCTGAATCAGCAGGAGTTTCTTCAAATTTCCCGATCCGCTCTATCTTTCCTTGATTTATTAGCAGATCTGCTTTATATGAAGTTTTTTTGGAAATATCCCAGACTTTACCGCCTTTTAACAGTAAAAGTCCTCTGATCTCTTTGTCTTGAAATTGTCTCTGCATAGTATTATTTATTTTCTTTCTCTCGTCCACTTAAAAGATATAAAATTGCCATTCTTATGGCAACGCCGTTAGTTACCTGATTTAGTATTACAGAACTGCTGCTGTCTGCAACATCAGTATCAATTTCAACTCCGCGATTGATCGGACCGGGATGCATTATAACAAAATCCTTATTAAACTTGCTGAGACGTTCCCTGGTTACCCCAAATTGATCACGGTATTCACGCAGTGACGGGAACAAACCGCCCTCCTGTCTTTCGAGCTGGATCCTTAACACATTGAGTACATCAGCAAACTCGAGGGCTTCGTTTATGTCTAAAAATACTTTCACACCAAGTTTTTCGATGTCTTTAGGTAATAAGGTCGGAGGCCCGCATACTGCCACTTCAGCTCCAAGGCTAAGCAGTCCGAAAATATTCGATGTAGCTACACGCCCGTGAGTAATATCCCCGACTATACATACTTTAACTCCGGTAAGACCACCGATTCTCTCAGTAAGTGTATACATATCCAGCAAAGCCTGTGTCGGATGTTCATGAGCACCGTCACCGGCATTTATGATCGACGAATCCAAAACCTGCGTAAGGAATAAAGGCACACCGGGAGAAGAATGTCGAACGACGACCATATCTATTTTCATCGCTTCGATATTCTGAGTCGTATCCCGTAAAGTTTCTCCTTTTTTTGTGCTGCTTGTACTTGAGGAAAAATTAACTGAATCTGCTGATAGTCTTTTTTCGGCAAGTTCAAAGGAAATTCTTGTACGTGTAGATGGTTCAAAAAAAAGGTTAACAACAGTAACCCCTGTCAATGTTGGAACCTTTTTAATTGGTCGGTCAAGAACTTCACGGAATGAGCGGGCTGTCTCTAAAATATGCAGGATTTCATCTTTGGAATAATCTTCTAATCCCAGAAGATGTTTGCGGTTGAAATTAAAATTTTTGTCTGTCATATATTCCGGTATTTTATATTGTTAATCCTCAATTAGTTCGACTAAATATACACCGTCTTCAGAATCCTCTTCTTTAACACGAACCTGTATTTCTTCTTTCTGAAGTGTTTTAAAGATGGTGCCGGTAAAATTCGGCTGGATAGGCATTTCTCTATGTCCTCTGTCAACAAGAACAGCAAGCTGAATACTTGAAGGCCTACCAAAATCAGTCAATGCATCTAATGCAGCCCTTATCGTTCTGCCCGTATAAAGAACATCATCAACAAGTATAATATCTTTTTCGTTAATTGAAAAAGGTATATCCGTAACCTGAACATTCGGTTGTTTCATCCTGATCCGGAAATCATCCCTGTAAAAGGTTACATCAAGAAAACCTAATTGAGATTGTTCTCCTCTTGCCTTAAAAATAATCTCTGCTATTCTCTGTGCAATATGAGCTCCTCTTGTTCTCATTCCAATTACTATCATATTGGAAATATCGGGATTCTTATCAAGGATTTGCTTAGCAATTCTTGATATGGTCTCAGCCAAAGCAGGTTTGTCCAGCAACTGCGATTTAATTTTTGTTTTCATATTATCAGGTTGTTAAATTGTTTAATATAACAAAAAATACTTCTAAAATCCACAAATCATTCAGGATTTAAAAATAATTTATCATATTTGAATTGTTTGATCTTGTGGGCGATAAGGGACTTGAACCCCCGGCCTCTGGTATGTGAAACCAGCGCTCTAACCATCTGAGCTAATCGCCCGCATCAAAGGATATCTCTATAAAGATCTGTTCTTCTGTCTTCTAATATATTATTATATTCCGTAAGCTTCTTATTACGGGCATTTTTTGGATCTATTTCTACCGTCCTGAAATCCTCATCGTTATCTGCTGAATTTATCAGGATATCACCGTTAACATCCGTCACCTGGCTTTGTCCGGTAAATTCAAGGGCAGGTTTACCACCCCTCTGTTCTGTTCCGATCCTGTTTGCAGTAATTGTAAATATCCGGTTTTCAATAGACCTGGCCCGCATTACAAGCTGGCAATACGGTAAAACAAGGTTTGCAGGCTGTGCAATTATATCAGCGCCTGATAATGATAAAATACGAAAATTTTCTGAAAAAAGCCAGTCATAGCATATAATAATTCCAATTTTCACCCCGTTTATGTCAGTAACCCTTGGAGGAATCGGGCCTTTTTCAAAAATCAGTGTCTCTTCAAAGAACAAATGTGTCTTTTTGTAAACATCCAGAATCCCTCCTGGACCTGCTAATATACTGGAATTATAAAGCAGACCATCAGAGAGTTCGGGTATTCCTGCAATAATATGAGCGTTAAATTCTTTTGCCATTTTAACAAACCGTTCTGAAGCATAACCTCCAGGGATTTCTCCGGCATATCCTCGTAATTCCTCTGATGATACGAACTGATATCCTGTCGTACACAATTCAGGAAGGACTACAATATCGAACTTATACCCTGACAGTTTGTTCTCTATCTTATCAAGATTCTCTTTAATGTTTCCGAATTCCGGTTTAAACTGATAATATCCGACTATCATATTTATCTCTTTTTACAACCTGTAATCCTTAAGTTTTTCATCTTTAATTGGAGCAGTAAAGAATGTCTTAATAGAGTTTTCATCCTTTTTATACCACCATTTGATCTCGACAGAATTGCTGTTTCTTGCTTTACTGTACCTCGCTGCAACTCCACCGGCAAATTCCTGATTGACTCCGTTCATATCCCCAAAAAGAAAAACATAAGTACTGCTCACGCCCTTTACGGTAAAAACAATCGTATCACCTTTACACAAATCAAAAAGTTTGTCATTTTCCTCAGAAGTCCTACCGCAAATGACCTTGGTAATCTCATCTATTCTAAAATGTCTTCCGATTTTCAAAAGTGACATATTGTAACTTGAAAGGTCATTATGGTTTAAAGCATCCTGTAATCTGCTTGAAAATCCCTCATCTGTCAGGAGACAACCACCCGCCGGCGATGGGTATTCCTTAATTCCGAATTTCTCCGCCAGTCTCATTTGTGCTTTTCTTCCCCTTCCAGTAAATCCATAAAGTTTATCTCTGTCAATTATCCCTTTTTCCTCAGGAATTGTCGGCTTCATAGATTTTGCAGATAAAGGCCTTAATAAATACCCATCCAGTCCGGATTCTTTTTCAATCTTTTTTAATGCTTCGGAATGCTGAGACATCGGCCGTTGGCCAAGTACTTCTCCAGTAAATATCACATCAGCCTTCAGTGTTTCCATTATCTTCTTTGCTTTCTTCAACATGAATATTTTACAGTCTATACATGGATTCAGGTGTTTTCCGTAGCCATGAGGAGGATTTTTCACTAACTTAATATATTCGTCATCCACCTTTTCTTTTATAAACTCGATATTTGAACCGCATAGGTTCACAATTATCTCTTCAAGGTCTTTACTGCTTTTGCAGAATGGAGTTTCAACATTAAGTGCAATAACTTTAAATCCCAGATTATTCATAATTTTTACAGCTAAAGTACTATCCAGGCCTC
>JBHPLC010000117.1:0-4716 GCA_042564455.1 Candidatus Zhuqueibacterota bacterium
CTCTGCCTTTCAGGGTGACCTCACCGCAGATCAGGTAATCCGTAACGCTGTAAGAACCAATATTGAACCAAGCTATGGATTGAATTCTTTCCAGTGCTCGACAAAAACCTCGGAAATATTGAACTTTGATTTTAGTGTTAACGAGGATTACTCAATGAGATTGGTTGATAACCAGACTTACGGTGTGACTTACTGGCAGAGACCGGATATGCACAAATATAAGATGCTCCGGGAAGAAAGGATCTGGAAAGAAAAACGCCCCCGAATTTTGGAAGGGCAGCATGATTCGTTCGGTAATTTCTTTAATGTGATGAGAAGGAATGCAGCAGGCAGAATTAATCTCGGCAGTTTTGGAGCGCCTTCCCCGCTGAGTGATTCATGTTTTACATATTACAAATATGAGATCGATTCGAGAGTGATAATCGACAACGAAAGAACCGTTTATGAGATCGGTTTTAAACCTCTGGATAATGATAGGCCGGGTCTGATAGGTACTTTTACCATTGAGGACGGGACATTCGGACTTGTTGAAGCGGATTTTACTCTTAATGACCAATTCGAAAAACGGGAATTTCTTATTGTTTATGAGAGTATCGGTTTTAATTATAAATATGTGAGGTATATGGGAAGGTACACTCTGACTGACAGGCTCGAAGTTTACCAGAAAATAAAGATCAGCCCATTCGGGAAAGGGGATATGTTTTTTACTGCGGAATACAGTGATTATCAGTTAAATATCAATATTGATGAAAAATTATACAGCGGCGGGTTTGCCGACTATACCGAAATGGAAAGAGTTCTCAAATACGGCCTGTCCCCGATCGATAAATTTACTGCCGAAGCAATGGAAAGAAACCGCAAAAAATATGATGTTGCTGCTGATAAATATTATCAGATAGACGGACGGTTCTCTGATTTTTTCAGATTCAACAGGGTTGAGGGAGCATTTACCGGTGCAGGACTGGCTACTGCAAATAAACTGTCTCAAAATTTCAGGGTTGGATTGTTCGCAGGATATGGATTCAGTGATGAAAAGTGGAAAAACAGGTTTTTCGTTTCAACAAAGGATCTTATGGACGATAAGCTTGTATTCAGATTGTCCGGTTACGATCATCTGCATGCAAACAATGAATGGATAAGTCCCCTTGGCATGAACACATTTATGAGCCTGTTATTCAAAGAGGACCATATTGATTTTTATTATAATAAAGGTTTTACATTTATGACAAAATTCTGGCCTCAGCAGAATTTTGCGGCAAGGTTTAAGTACTTTTCAGAAGATCATTCAAATGCCTATGTTAATTCGGATTTTTCCTTTTTCAAGAGATCGCGCCTCTTCAGATCTGTCCGGCCTGTCGTTGAAGGAAAGTTCTCCGGGATTGCCCTGCAGTTTCATTTTAATTCCAGATATGGATATACTCAGAAAATGGAAGGGATAAGCCTTTTTACCGAGTTTTTAAAAGCTGACAGGAAACTTGGATCAAATACAAAGGATTTTAACAGGTATTTTCTCGAATTGTCACAGTTCAGGCAGCTGCAAAAAGGTTTCTCTTATGAAATAAGCTACAGGTACGGTTTCGGAAGCGCCGGTTTACCGCCGCAGTACCAGTTCTCAAACACTATAATTTCAGAGGTGGGATTGCGATCGGATGAAACGTATAATTACGGAAACAGGATGAGTTATGCTGAAGCAGCATTATTCTACCGCCATCCGGTACTGGATTATATCCCTTTTTTGAATACCTACCGCATTCAGCTGATGGTATATGCAAATTCCCTTAATATTTACTCAGCTGATACAAACAACGATCCGTTCAGGTTTCCCGATAATCTGACCGAAAGGCAGTGGGGAGTTGGTATAGATGATGCGAACGGATTCCTGAGGATCGCCATAACTTCATCCAGCTATGCTTTCAGGATCCGCAAGATCATTCCTTTCTCAAAATTCACCGAAAAGTTTTAATACTTTCCAAAATTTATATTGCCGATTTATCATAATATTTTATCTTATTGTATAAGAAAATCAACTTAAGGGAGATTTATTCATGAAAATTTCGTTTATAGTTCTAATCATGTTAGGAATTTTAACAATGGCATGCTCAACTACACCTGAAAATCCGTTCTTTACCGAATACGACACTCCATTCGGTGTTGCTCCGTTCTCAGAGATCACCGATGATCATTACATGCCTGCTTTCCTCGAAGGGATCAAACAGGTTGAGCAGGAAGTTGACGTAATCGTCAGTAACACGGAAGAACCGACATTTGAAAATACCGTTGAAGCTCTCGAATTTGCCGGCGAGCAGCTGAACAAGGTCAGCAATGTGTTCTACAATCTGACCTCAGCGCATACTAATGATTCATTGCAGAAGATATCCACTGATATAGCTCCGCTGACATCCAAACTCAATGATGATATAAATCTCAATCCTGAACTCTTTGCAAAAGTAAAAGCAGTTTACGAGAAAAAGGATGAACTGAATCTGAATACCGAGCAGAAAATGCTTCTTGACGAAGCGTATAAAGGTTTTGTCAGGGGTGGCGCTAACCTGAATGAAGCTGACCAGGCAAAACTCCGCGAGATCAATTCCGAACTCGCAGTCCTTACAATTAAGTTCGGCGAAAATGTTCTGAAGGAAGATAACAACTTTACACTTGTTCTGGAAAATGAAGATGATCTTGCAGGCCTGCCCGATTTCCTTATAGAGGGCGCTGCCGCAAAAGCGAAAGATATGGATCAGGAAGGTAAATGGGTGTTCACGGTTCACAAACCCGTGCTTCTGCCGTTCCTCACATATTCCGAAAAGAGAGAATACCGCGAACAGATGCTGAAAGCTTATATCACACGCGGTGACCACGGAGATGAGTTCGATAATAAAGCAAATCTTTCAAAGATCGCCGCTCTTCGTGTAAATAAGGCAAAACTTCTGGGATACGAAACTCATGCCCATTTTGTCCTTGAAGAGAATATGGCAAAAACACCCGATAAAGTATATGAACTCCTTAACCAGTTATGGGAACCGGCGCTTGTCATGTCGAAAAAAGAAGCATCCGATCTGCAGGAAATGGCACGAAAAGAAGGGAATAGTTTTAAAATCGAAGCGTGGGACTGGTGGTACTATGCAGAAAAGCTCAAAAAAGAGAAATATGCTCTCGACGACGAACAGCTGAAACCTTATTTCAGCCTCGAAAGTGCCCGCGAAGGCGCTTTCATGGTGGCGAACAAACTGTTCGGTCTGACTTTTGAGGAAAGAATGGATATTCCTACATACCATCCTGATGTCAGGACGTTCGAAGTGAAAAATCCCGATGGTTCGCACCAGGGATTGTTCTTCGCTGATTATTTCACGCGGTCGAGCAAAAGAGGCGGCGCATGGATGAACAGCTACCGAAAACAGTCCCGTAAGGACGGGGAAAATATCACTCCGATAATTGTGAATGTCCTTAATTTTAACAAACCGTCAGAAGGTGAAGAAGCCCTTTTGACCTTCGAGGAAGTGAATACGCTTTTCCATGAGTTCGGGCATGCACTCCACGGACTGCTGTCGGACTGTAATTATCTTTCTCTGTCCGGAACATCCGTACCGAGGGATTTTGTGGAGCTTCCGTCACAGATAATGGAGAACTGGGCGGCCGAGCCTGAAGTAATGAAAATATACGCAAAACATTATGAAACGGGCGAGCCTATCCCGGACGAACTGATCGAGAAGATCAAAAATGCCGGACATTTCAACCAGGGCTTTGTCACGGTTGAGTATCTGGCAGCTTCGTATCTTGATATGGACTGGCATACTCTGACCGCAGCTGTCGAGCACGATCCTACTACTTTTGAAACTAATGCGCTGAACAAGATCGGGCTTATCCCCGAGATAGTCGTCAGGTACAGAAGCACATACTTCAACCATATATTCTCGGGCGGTTATTCCTCCGGATACTACAGCTATATCTGGTCGGAAGTCCTTGACTCCGATGCCTATGAGGCATTCAAGGAAACAAACGTATTTGATAAGAATACGGCCGCATCCTTCAGGGAGAACATACTTGCCCGCGGCGGGACAGAAGACCCGATGACACTTTACCTGCGCTTCCGCGGCAAGGAACCGAGCATCGAATCGCTCCTCAAAAAACGGGGACTGAAATAACCGGATAGATCCGGAATACAGAATCGTTAGTATATAAATTTCCATAAATAAAAAGGGATCATCACTGATCCCTTTTTTTGTTATTTTTTAATTCTATATTATTAAGCAGTGTTTATCTTACTTTGTCATCCTGAACTTGGTTCAGGATCTCTGCTTGATTTTTAGTTATATAGATGCGAAGAGCCCATTCCCTTTTGTCATTCACGTCCCGCTCTGCGGGACGGATTAAAGGGGAACACTTTTCTATTCCCCCTTCGAAGGGGAACACCTCTTATATTCCCCCTTTTTAAAGGGGGATTAAGGGGGATTTAATTAAACTTTCGAAGAGGTACTGAAGGATATTAAGGGGGGAAGTTTTCTTTGAATAACAGGAATCTCATATTATTCAACATATTGACCTTCCAGAGTAACCGCTAAATGAAGTATCCCTGTCATTGCGAGGATCCCGCTATGCGGGAGACGCGGCAATCTCTGCATAGGATTAAGCACTAACGTTTATTAGTGTGACCATCAGAGCATTAATATCTTTCTCCTCTCCCATTCCCTTTTGTCACGTCCCGCTCTGCGGGACGGA
>JBHPLC010000118.1:0-4683 GCA_042564455.1 Candidatus Zhuqueibacterota bacterium
AAGATAGAGATCAGCAAACCTTCTATCCCGAATAATTCCAATTTATAATGTGTAAGCCCTCTCAGGCTTTTACTGAATAACTGCCCTCCCACGACTACATTCCATCGTGTACTGAAAATTCCTATCTGAACAAGAAAGGCTGCCAGAAAATATATCATTCTTCTCAACTCATCCGGGAATTTAACAACTTTTGTCATTATAAGTAAAAAAAGCGGAGACAATGTGCCGATTAATATTTGTACAATAATCAGGGAAATAAACAGTTTTTGTGTGATCATACTTCCGAGAATGTGAATAGAATCCACAGATTCGTAAGTCCTGTGGATAAAGTCGAGTGTTTCAAGTGACACATCTATTATTAGCAGATAAAGCAGGTAAGAAGATAGCTTGTCCATACATTTCATATCTATTTTCTTCCACCGCCATAATGAACTTATACCATATATCAGCATTACCATAGCCAGGCCTGAAACAATAGCAGAGAATAAGAACACGATTGGCATCAAAACACTGCTCCACCAAGGATTTGCCTTGATCGAACCGAATATAAATCCTACGTATCCATGCAGTAAGAAAGCCGATGGAATTCCTATTACCGTAATGATAAATCCGGTTTTTCTGTCAAACTTTATTGCTTTTTCAGAAAGATCAAGTGAGCCGAGTGTCAAAATATAATGGACATATTTTTTCAGGCCTTTTCCTTTTTGTGCCCATTTCACAAGGTCTGCTCTGTAATCCAGCCATATTTCCAGGAGAAGCACCACAAAAAGGTACCAGGCATAAACAAATCCGAACATAGCCATAGCTGATTTCAAATGAGGAGTTAAAAATATTTCAAAAGACCTTTCCGGATGTCCAAGATGAGCAAGCAGCGGCATTGGTGCAACGATCAGGAAGGCCAAAGCAGTTAAAAGAGAAAGTCTGTAGATCGGCTGAATTTCTTTAACATTAAAAACCCTTTCTAATGAAGCAAGAATAAATGCACCTGCAACAAGGCCGGTTATATACGGATAAACCACTACAAGTATACCCCAGTGGAGTTCTGCTTCATTGGGATAAATGAATCCTACAATTTGCTGAAAACTTGACTGAAGCTGATCGAGCAATTGTTCCAAAATTACCTCACTTCTCCGTCCAGATCTGCATAAAACACATTTGGTTCGGTATTCAGATCCGGTTTTAATACCTGAATGTTATTGAAGCGTCTAAATCTGCTTAACGGACTGCTTCTTAAGCCGATGAATCCGAAAATTCGTGCATTTGTCGGACATACCTCCACGCAAGCGGGTTTTAATCCCTTCACGATCCTATGGTAACAAAATGTGCATTTATCAGCGGTATGTGTGACCGGATCAAGATACCTTGCCCCGTACGGACATGCCTGAATACAATAGCGGCAGCCAATACAGTAGTCTTTATCAACAAGTACTGCACCTTCTTTTGTGGAAAACGTTGCTCCTACCGGACAAACCTGCACACATGGAGGATTCCCGCAGTGATTACATAATTTTGGGATAAAAAATGAACGTAATATTGATTTTTCTTCAGTATCACCGGGGAATCCATCCTTTCCACCATTAGGGCTGTTTACAATAACTTCATCATCAACTGTAATCACATATCTTTCAACCCAAGTTCTGAAAAAATATGGTTCATCAGGAACTTTGTTCTCCGTTTTGCATGCTCCAACACACTGTCCGCAGCCGATACATTTATCTATCTGAATTCCCATCCCATAAACATATATTTTTTCTTCATCATTTTCACTTGTTAATGAACCTGAATTAACGTTCGGCCCGAGGAACAAGATCATTGTTCCTGAAAGGGCGAACTCTTTACAGAAATTTCTTCTGTCAATTTTTTTGTCCAGTTTACTCATAATTATTTCTCCGGATAATGCGGATAATGGCACTGCCAGCATAAATATTCTTTTTCATGCTCGTCAAGACTGATTCGGGGGATGTTTCCAGGGCTGTCTGCATTCATACTGTGACAATCGCCGCAAAATTCCCGATTTATTGGTTTTTCAACTGTAAAAATACGAGGAGTTGTTTTATGTTCTTCCGGTGTTGAGTGACACCTTATACACTGGATCGTGGCATGAGGTGATATTGCCTTTGTTCTCGCAATATTACCGTGACAGCTGCCGCATTCTTCAGGTGTATCCGGCGGGTCCGGTTGATGCGGATCATGACAATCAATACAGTTATCAACCACATTATGAAGAATCGGATCGATCTGTGGGAAACCTGTAGGTCTTGAAGCATTGTAACTGTGGCATCTCAGGCAGAAATTTCTGTCCGTTGATGGTGTCAGAGGATATTCTTCCGGATCATCTTCCGCATGTTTTACACCGGGACCATGACATACTTCACAAGAAAGAAGTCTGTGATATGACATGGATTTATCTACACCGACATCATCATGACAATCGATACAGGCAGTTTCACCGGTATAAGAGATAGGCAGCGATGCGGCATAATCAATTGCGGAAGAACGGAAATGACCAAGTTCCCCAAAAGTTTCAGGTACTAGTATACTCCTGAGGAATATTAGAGAAAATACTGCAATAATAACAATAATAAGAATTCGTTTTGCCTGATCAGGTAAAGGAATTTTATCCCAGCCTGCCCTAATAAAGGACTTTTCCTTATTCATTAAACATGCTCCAAAAAGTTAAGCACAGTGTTTCACAAAAGCATATTCTCAGCAGAAGGATTAGGAGGTGCGTCTCAACGCAAAAATGATAATAGAATCAATTGCAATTGGCGGTAGTTATAATTGTAATATCTTACAACCATAATAACCACATTTAAAAATATGGTTTAATGGGGTATGCAGAAGTCCTATTTAGGAATATTTTGTTTGAAATTGACTAAAATCCTGGTTATTTTATTCTACCGATAAGAGATTATACTAACATGACCGAAAACAAAAAAGAAGAAAGCCAACCCAAAAATAAAACCAGGAATCTTTTAAAGATCGGTTTTATCTCATCGATTTTCTACGTGTCAACATCCTCTGGGATTTGTCCCTGCTGCGGAACCCCAGTAGCTTCATGTGCGACCGGTATAGCTGGATTAGGTTTGATAGGTATAACCTCAGCTCTTTTCTATAAGGGCCTTGGATATATCGAAAAGTTTTTCAATTTATTCAAATCATTTCTGAGAAGTGTATTTAAGATAAAAACAAAGGCTTAATAAGCAGTTATACAGTGCGGAACCGGTTTTTTAAACTGCGGATAATATTAAAGACAAAAAAGACAGCGGCCGCTACCATAATAATCGAAGCACCGGATGTAAGATTAAAATAATATGAAAACCATAATCCGGTGAATACGAATAAAGTGCTTAAAATGAACGACCATATCATCATTTTTGCCAGTGAGGAAGAGAATTTCTCCGATATATATGTAGGTATCGTCAGCAGTGCAATCACTAATATCAGGCCCACTACCCGAATTGTCATCACGACAGTCAATGCTATTAATGCAAGCAGAACAAAATAAAGTATTTTTACGGGTGTGCCCCGCAAGGCAGCGAATTCCTCATCGTAGGACATCGCAAAAAAGTCCTTATAAAAGAATATAATTGTTAAAACTATTATAATATCAAGTATCAGCATCAGGATAATATCCGAACCCGGAACCATCAATATACTTCCGAAAAGGTAGCTCATCAGGTCAGTTTTATATCCGGGAGTAAGATCGATCAATATAACTCCAAACGCCATACCGACCGCCCATAGAATCCCAATAACTGTATCCGATCTGTGACGGTTTTTCAGTGTTATTATACCGATGATGGCCGATATAACCAGAGAGAACAAACCTGCGCCTATAAGCGGAGAAAATCCGAAGAAAAATGCCAGACCGATCCCTCCATAAGCAGCGTGCGCTATACCCCCGGATATAAGGACGATCCTGTTGACGATCACAAGGCTTCCAATAATTCCGCAAGCAAGACTGGTCAATAGTCCGGCTATCAGGGCATTTTGTACGAATTCAAATTGTAAAGCTTCTATCAAATTAATTATCCTTGTGATTATGGCCGGTGTGATCGGATTTCTTTTCCGGTAATTCTTCCAACGGGCAGATTTGCTCAATAGAAAAACCGAAAGTTTTGTCGAGCATTTCGGTTGTCACATGCGGAGCATCGTGAAATAACAGTTCACGGTTTATGCAGGCCACTTTGTTTACATATCCGTCCAGTATATTTAAGTTATGACTGACCACAAGAATTGTAAGTTCCTTATTAAGTTCTTTCAGAATATTGAACAGTTTCTGCTGTCCGGATGGATCCAGGCTTGCTGTCGGTTCATCCAGTATTAATATCTCCGGTTCCGTAACCAGAGCTCTTGCAATAAAAACACGCTGTTTCTGCCCCAATGAGATCTCACCTATTCTGACATTGCAGTACTCCATCATATCCACTTGTTCCAGGGCATTTTTCGCAATGGAATAGTCTTTATTTGTATAATGAAGGAGTTTTTTTGTTGCTCCGAGCCTGCCCATGACCGCCACATCTTTTACCGACACGGGGAAATTCTCATTGATATTAATATTCTGCGGAACATAACCGATAAGTTTTGCTGCATCTGAAGGAGTCCTGCCAAAGATCTCTATATTCCCTGTTTTCGGTTCGAGCATTCCGAGCAGGAGTTTTAGCAATGTTGTCTTCCCGC
>JBHPLC010000119.1:0-4678 GCA_042564455.1 Candidatus Zhuqueibacterota bacterium
ATAAACGCCTAACCAGGGTAAATTCTTGTCTTTCATAAATGGCTGCTGCATTTTTGCAATAATTTCATCCTTTTTTACTTCATTATTTGACATTCTTCCCCGCGCCATGCAGTCTGCATGGAACACTGCTACCGGCGTGTAGCCTTCCAGACTTTTATTAAGTCGCTCTGTCAATCTGTCCAAACCATTAAATATATGACCTTCATTACGCTGACATGAAACAAAAACTGTATTCTCCGGCACATCAGCCTGCATATAAAAGGATTTTCCATCTTCACTTAATGTAAGAGGTGCACGGAGAATATGTGAATTATCATATTCAATTTGATCATCTTTATCTAACGAATACCCTATCCCAGATATTGCTATCATTTCAATTGGTATAGTTTCCGTAGGTAAGCCGAGTGAGTTCAGAATATATGGCCAGGCGGGTTTGCCATCAAGTTCGTCTACTCGAACACCCTGTGTTTTTGTGACTGTAAACTTATAATCATCCTGGGGGAGTAAACCATGATGAGCACCCTGTATAAGTTTTAGATCAGGATCTGCAAATCCAACCATCACTATGGAGTTATCAAGGATTTCTTCTCCATGAAATATGGGAGTACGGGGTTCTTTTCCACCAAAGCCCGCAAGAGCTCCAAAAATAGGTACATTTTTCCCAAATATTGACTCAATCCCAGAAATAATTCCATTACCATTCACATCCAAACCTGGGCCAAAGACAAGAATCATGTTTATGTCTGACCGTTTAGCCATGAGTTCTTTAGCACATTCTTGTGATATTATATCAGAGTTTTCACTGTTCAACTCAGTCTTTGAGGTTACAGAAAATTCTTCTCCGGATATCGCCATGACAGAAACAGCCCGCATTGCCTCGCTAACCCAACCTGTTTCAACGACACCGCTTCCGGTACAGCCTACTATTTCAGCTTTTGGGCACATTTCCTGAGCTCCTGCCAAAAGCTGCGTGATGTTGTGCCCTAGGGTTGTATTTATTATTACCAAGGATATATTTCCATCGGTTTTTTCATTAACCTGTTCAAGGCACTCTTTTATAGCCCGAGATGAATTGACAGCACTACTATGGCCTGAATAAAAATTTAGCATATTTCACCTCAATTTATTGTTTATACTTTTAATTCGATATCTTTTATTATGTCCGGGAATTCTCCAAGAGTATTGGTCATTGCATCAATATCAAACATCCCAGCTTGGTTTTCGAGTTGATTGCCCCAGTTGACTATCTTGCCGTATTGATGCTTCTGTCCAAGCTCTTTGATGTTCTGAGCAAATTCTTCGATCTCGTCTATAGTAAGTGTTTCCTTCAACTCTATCCATAGAGGTTCATAATCGCTCTTTAACTTTTTAAGTAATTCCGGAAGATTTTCAGCCGTAGTAGGTGTTGTTTCAGATTCTTTATCACCGGCAGTATCTTCCGAACCTTCAGATATTGTCTCCTCAGTGACTTGTTCAATAATTGTATGTTTCAGATATTTTGTTAGCTCGATCATAATTTCATTCATGCTGACAGGTTTTCGTAAATATCCGTCACAAACTTCTTTAATTTTTGCTTCATCATGCATCATTACAGAAGCTGTTATCGTCACAACAGGAATATGCTGAATAGACGGATCATCTTTTAAGATTTTTGTTGCCTCAAATCCATCCATCACTGGCATTTTCATATCCGTTAGAATCAAGTCGGGTTTATGTTCCCGGGCAATTTCTAAGAGTTCTTCACCATTTTCAGCCTCAAAAACAGTAAAATTGAATGGCGCAAGATAACCGATAAGCAGTTTTCGGTTTGTTTCAATATCATCAACGACAAGGATGGATGCGTCTTCAAATTCTATAGTATTTATATCGATTTTATCTTCTGTAAGATCTTCGATATCAGATACAGTAGCGATTGCAACATCTCTAAGTGTAACGTTAAACTGACTGCCTTTTCCTAACTCGCCAGTAACATTTACGTCACCATTCATCATAATTATAAGTTTCTTCGTAATAGCCAACCCCAAACCTGTTCCACCAAATTTTGCAGTACTTTGGCCTTTTGTCTGCTCGAACGCCTCAAATACTTTGTCTTTCTGGTCGTCAGGTATACCTATACCGGTATCCTGCACCGATAACATCAAATTTAACTGACTTGAATTATTAGGATTGAACTTACATTTAGCTACAATCTTTACATGGCCTGTTTCAGTAAATTTGATTGAATTACCCAGAAGGTTTATTAATATCTGCCTAATCCTCACTTCATCTAGAATTATAGCTTGAAAATTATCCTTGATTCATTAGCTCAGCGCGTAAGTATTGCTGAAGGCAAACTGGAGAAGAAGATTATTAAGAAGTATTTTAGCGAACCTGATCAAAACAATAAATCCCAAGTTATTAGTTAACTCACATGAAACAAGCATACTTCCCGCATAAATAAACCGGGGCAACTATGTATTAAGCTACCCCGGTTTCTGCGGCGTTTCATCCCTTTTTGTGAAGAGAATTAGAGTTTTATTTAATTAATGTCATACGTTTTATTTCTTTGAAGCTGCCTGCCTGAATACTGTAGATATACATTCCTGAAGCGAAGTTCGTCGCATCCCACTGGACACTGTGGTGTCCCGCAGAAACGTAACCATCAACCAGACGAGCAACCTCTTTACCTGTCGCATCATAGACTGTCAAGACAACATCTGATGACTGAGGCAGTTTAAATCGAATTGTTGTCACAGGATTAAACGGATTTGGAAAATTCTGCTCAAGCTCGAAAACTGTCGGAATTTTTGTAGATACTTTACCTCCTCCACCGCCATAAGTTGAAACTTCATGTATATCATCTTCTGAAACATCATCATCATCTGTTACTACAACTTTTATAGCAAACAGTTCAGGAACTTCTTCAAATTCAAGATCTGAAAAATCAAGCAGCGTTCCTGTATACCAAAGAAGATCCCAAGTTGTAGCCTCACCATCTTCACCTGTATACCAGGCATATGTATAAGGAGAGAGTCCACCAGTAACTGAGACTTCCCAATCATAAGCATCTTCTCCGAGATCGATCGATGTCGGACCGTCAATTTCCGGATTCATATATGTAACGTTTACTGCCATCTGGTCTTCAGAAACTCTACCAACGTCATCAGTTACTACCACTTTCAGATCAAAATCAGAACTTGCATCGCTGCAGGAATAAGTGCTGAGATTTGTTCCGACCGGTGTCCATGATCCGCCTGAAAATTTTCTATGCCATTGATAGTGAAATGAAGGTGTACCATAATCAACACTTGCTGTCCATTGTTTTGACTGATACGAATACATAGATGTTACTCCGGAAATGTCGACCTCCGGATCCTTTACATAACCCCATACTGAGTAAGCAATTTCTACAGTAGATGGATGTTCCGGATACCAGCCCAAAAACTCATATGCTAAATCATACACTTTATAAACCGTCGTTACTAAAGTAGCGCTGCTGTTTGTTACTGTTCCCTGGGTTCCCGCCCAGCCAATTCCAAAATTAGGATTTAAATCAGCAACACCGTCACTATCTACTCCCCTACCCCAAACCTTAACTGAATCGAGTTCTAAACCTGAATAATTTACAGTTTTTGTACATTCATAAGGTTTAACCAAATAATTACCATCAGCAATACCGGGGGCATCATAGAATCCCATTGCTTCATAACTACCTCCACCATCATCAGAGACATTATTGCAAGTATAATGGTATAATTTATAGGGTTCATTTAAATACTGTAGCGCTCTATATGCATTTGCCCTGCCGTAACCATAGTATTGTGTAAATTCGTTCGAATTCATTCCTGAAACTTTATCAGCGGACCTTCTTAAAATATATCTGACATCATCGTTATCAAGATTAGAATTTTCAGATAGCATCAAACTGGCGATACCTGAAACCATAGCCGTGGCAGGAGATGTTCCAGTAACTGATTCATAATAACTAAAAGCCGCAGTACTTAATGTCTCTATACCTACTCCAGGTGCAACAACTTCAATGTGAGAGCCATAATTAGAACCAACACCAACACCAACATCCCATCTACCATCAGTATAGTCTGTTGCACCAACAGCAATAACGCCGTGATAACCTGCAGGATATTTTACTGTGCTGGTATTTTCATTTCCCATTGCAGCAACGTTAATTGAATTAACCCTATATGCGTCAGCAATAGCTGCTCCAACAGTGGTGCTACCACCAAAAGTATTTCCAAAACTCATATTCAGAATTATACAATCAGCCGACACAGCATTATCTATAGACCGCGTAGTTTCTGTTGCATCAGTTATATCTGTCCTAAAGCTATATATTTCAGCATTCCAGTTAACTCCTGCAATTCCCTGATTATTGTTTCCTTCAGCGGCAATTACTCCAGCCATATTCGTTCCATGCTCATTACCGTCAGGTCCATCACCTCCTGTCCTCCCTGTTAGTTCTTCGTGATTTAGTAATACACCGCTATCTATCATACCAATAAGAATATCTGATCCGAGATTAAGTTCCCAGGCTTCGGGGGCGTCTATATCTGCATCTGCTGTAGAACCGGAAATGGTTCCGTCATTATGCAATCCCCATTGATCACCAAAATCAGTATCATTCGGAGTAACAGGACTAAATGAGAATTTTGCATCTATAAAATTTGATTCTGCATATATT
>JBHPLC010000012.1:0-54691 GCA_042564455.1 Candidatus Zhuqueibacterota bacterium
ACGCCGGTCATACAGTTGTATTTGATGGAAAGCAGATCATACTTCATCAGATCCCTTCCGGTATTATTCATCCGTCAAGTGCTTGTATAATAGGCAGCGGAGTTGTAATAGATCCTCTAACTCTGATGCAGGAAATTGACCTGTTAAAAGAAGAAGGTATTGATGTTACGGGAAGGCTTTTTATAAGTCACAAAGCTCATTTGATAATGCCCTATCATAAATTACTTGACAGCGTTAACGAAGAAAAAGAGGGTGACAAAAAGATCGGCACTACCGGCAGGGGGATCGGTCCTGCCTATGTCGACAAGTATTTCAGGATAGGAATAAGAATTGTTGATCTCCTGGACAGGGATAATCTCAGGAAAAAACTCCAGAAAAACATTGAAGAGAAAAACACACTATTTAAACATATTTATAAAAAAGAAGAGCTTGACGCTGATAAAATTATTAATGAGTATATAGAGTTCGATCAGAAAATGGATGAATTTATTACTGATACCTCATTATACATCAATCAGGCAATAAAGGAGAATAAGAATATTCTGCTTGAAGGTGCTCAGGGGACTCTTCTTGATGTTGATTTTGGGACATATCCATATGTAACTTCTTCACATCCCATCAGCGGCGGCGCCTGTGTAGGTCTGGGAATAGGCCCGACAAAGATAGACAAAGTTCTTGGAGTTATGAAAGCTTACACAACAAGAGTGGGTTATGGACCATTTCCTACTGAGTTTGATGAAGCTTTTGGTGAAGTTGTCAGAAAATTAGGTGCTGAATACGGAGCGACTACAGGCAGACCGCGAAGATGCGGTTGGTTAGACATAGTAGTTGCAAGATATTCGGCAAGAATAAACGGCATCGATAAGTTTGCAATAACCAAACTTGATGTCCTTGATACGCTCGATACAATAAAGATATGTACTCATTATAAATATAATGATAAAATTATCGAGCATTTTCCAAGCGAAAATAAAATACTGCTCTCGGCAGAACCAGTATATGAAGAATTACCCGGCTGGAAATCTTCCACAGTAGAATGCCGGAAATTCAGTGATCTACCAAAAAATGCGCAGAAATATATGGAGCGAATTGAAGAACTGACTGAGGTACCGATCGAAATAATTGGAGTTGGTTCAGACCGACAAAATACGATTATTTGCTAAATTAAGATTGATTTATTGTAATATTATATTTATATTAGGTGTTTGTCCGGGAGCGTAGCTCAGGTGGTAGAGCAACGGCCTTTTAAGCCGTGGGTCGAAGGTTCGAATCCTTCCGCTCTCACAAATAAAACGCCGATTGTTGATCATTCAAAACCAAATTGCGTGAAAAGGCGTGTACTCCTGAGATTTTTTGTATTTTTAACTTTAATAAAACATATAGTCGGTTCGTCAAATTCCATATAATAAGGAGTGGAATGAAAGAGTTCTTAGAAACCTTAGCAAAAAATCTTGTTGACACCCCTGAAGAGGTAGAAGTCACTCAAGTTCCTGGTGACGGTGTTAATATTTTAAAGTTAAAAGTTGCGAAAACTGAAGTTGGGCTGGTCATTGGTAAAAACGGTAGAACAGCCGAAGCACTCAGGATATTGCTTAATGCAGTTGGAGCTAAAGCAGGAAAAAAACTGGTTCTGGAAATCGTAGAATACAACTCTTAGATTGTATTCTTTCAGCCCTATTTAGACCACCTTATTTTCATTTCAGGTAGATAACAGGTTATTTTAGTCTTTAATCTGAAAGATAATGAAATTTGTATAGTTAATTTTGACAGATCATTATCTCTACTTTGAAAAATCCTATTGTTAAGACTTCAGTTGTTTGCACATAAACAATTTAATCCATAAGAATACTAATCTTGCAGAGCAAACCCAAAGCTATTGTGCTCTTAAGTGGCGGGATGGATAGCCTTGTCACTTTGGCAATTGCATTAAATTCGTTCAAAAACAATAGTGACCATATTGCGGTTTTTCATGCGAAATACGGGCAGAGAACAGAAGAAAGAGAATATAAGGCCTTTTCAAGTATTACGCGGTATTATAGTATAACACATCGTTTGATCACAACAATACCCTCCTTAAATCAAATTGGAGGTTCCAGTCTTACCGATAAATCGATATCTGTAGATAAAGCAGACATTGGATCAGAAGAAATACCGTCATCATATGTTCCTTTCAGAAACGCTCATTTTTTAACAAATGCGGTCTCCTGGGCAGAAGTGATCGGTGTAAATTATATCTATATTGGTGCAGTAGCAACCGACAGTTCAGGATATCCGGACTGCAACAGGGAATTTTATAATACTTTTGAAAGTCTGATTGAAACCGGCACAAAACCTGAAACAAAAATTGAAATAATCTCACCTGTTATCGGTCTTACAAAAAAAGAAATTATATTAAAAGGCAGCAATCTGAATGTTCCATTCCATCTGACCTGGTCATGCTATCAGAATTCTGAAAAAGCCTGTGGTACATGCGAGAGTTGTGTCCTCCGTCTAAATGCTTTTAGTGAAGCCGGCATCTCTGATCCGATAGAATATCAAAAATAATATCACAATTTCAAATTCTCATACATTGCTTATTTATACAATAATTATATTGAATAAAATAGGAATAATTATGTATTAACCTAAAACTCTTTTTCATTCGTTTTTCTTATTATAGCTTGATTAATTTTTTTATATTGTTTACATTATAGCCGCTAACTAATCTATATTTAAGCATACTGAAATATTAAGGAGATATCTGTTGTATTTTATTCGTTTCATTTTTATGATCATATTAGTATTTCTGTCATTATCTGTTAACAGTTACAGTCAATCAACTTACATTCCCGTCACTTCTTTAGGACTTGAAGGGACACCTTTGAGTATTTCAAACTCACAGATCCGTTATCTGGTTGGTGAAGGAATGAGGATATATTTTGACACTGAAAATGTTGGTGAAAAGACCATAAATTCATTTAAATTATGGCTATTGATATATTATGAGAAAAATGACAACCCTGATCTTATAGAGTTTAATTCCAATGACATACTTCCCCCGGGAGAAATAAGAAATATCTATCTTGATGAGAGTGACAAAAATTCTGCCCCGATATCAGGTCTGATCGTTCCTGCTTATGTTGAAATGGAGGACATTACCTTCTGGCGCTTAAGGGATTATTATGATATATCCAATGCAGGTTTTACAGGGAGTTCAAAACAATTCACTTTCCCGCAGGTCGGTGAAGTTACAATAATTGACAAAAATCTTGGAGTATTGAACAACGGTTCACTTTATGGTCTCCATGATGGACAGCGTTTAGGAATCATAAGAGAGGCCGAAGGCAATATTGAGAAAATAGCACATATCAGATTGTTAAAGACGCTGCCGACCAGATCAGGTTTTAATGTTGATTATCTTTATCCCGATAAAGAAATTCTAATCTCAGATAGAATACAGGTTCTTAGCCCAGGCATAACACGTCTTAATACTACAGTAAAAAGCCTGGTTTTTATGAGCGGTGTATCTGCCGCAGTAGGTGGTGTTTTTCACTATCTTAGAGATAGTGATCTTGATAAGGAAAAAGACGAGATCATCCCCATTAAAAAAATGGAATATGCCAGAAGAGCTGAAGACAACAATAAAAGGCGTGAGGCGGCTTTTGTCACCGCGGGGATAACATTCAGCAGTGCTATTTTATCAGAAATCCTGTGGGGACAAAAAGGCAAGCATCTTCACCCGCCGGAGTTCAGCCTGCATCCATCCTATTGGAACACCACTACAAGAACATTTCTTACAATAGGTACCGCAGCAATTGGAACAGGTGCTTTTTACGATAAGCAGCAGAAAAATGCACGGGATCTTTTGTGCGATACGGTTAGTCCGTTTACAATAGCCGATTGCAACGAGGATTACAGAAAATACAAGCAGTACAGAGATGTTTCATATTTAGTCGGTGGCACAGCGATCGTTGCGGGAGCATTAAATCAATTGTTTTTATCAAATTCCTGGACAATTTCAAAACCTGAAGCAGAATATGTATTAAGAAAACGTAACCAGGTCAGTAAAAGCTTACTGATATGGGGAAGTACTGCACTTGGAACGGCAGCTTATTATACTTACAAAAAGTCACAGGATAATGAAAAGAGAAAACAGGCCGCAACTGTTGAGGAAGCAGATGATTATGCCATTAAAATGGCTGTAGACAGAAGATATCGAGATACTGCATTGATATTAGCCGGAGGTACGATTCTGTCAAGTGCTTTTGCTCAATTCCTCCATTATAATAATCCGGGCGATGAATTTTTTGATACAGCGATGTTTGGTTTACCGAAAATGCATAAATTTTCATGGTTTTTAACCGGATTGTCCGCTGCCGGAGCAGTATCCGGACTATTTTTCAATGAAAGTATGGAACTAAACCAGACTAAATACAATGAAGCTCTTGATGAAACTTCAGCATCGTTTTATCGTGACAGACTGGAAACATACGAAAACAGAAGAAAAATATCATACATAACATCGGGAGTATCGTTAGGTTGTGCGGTTATATCACATTATATTTTACGAGGAAGAATTCCCGACAGGATCAGTTACAACAATAACAATAATGAATCGGTTATAGAACCTCATTTTGATCCGATCAATTCATCAATTGGTTTGAGGATAAAGTTTTAGTCCGGAGTTACAGGGCAAAAATTAACCGAATTGAAAATATCCTTTGGAGTGAATAGCTGAGATGTTTAAACTGAAATACTACTTAATCCTGTTTACAATATTATTTTTACTAATATCATGTGCTGAAACAGAATTTGTAAATCCGCTTGATCCGGATGCTGAAAACTATAATCCTGCTCCGGAATCTGCCATAATCTCACCTGAATCAGGTTCTATTTTCAGATTAGGTGACACTGTTGAATTTATAGGCTCCGGTGATGATATTGAAGAAGGTGCTCTTACCGGAAACTCTCTTGCATGGTCATCTGATTTTGACGGGCTTCTGGGTTATGGCGACACCTTAAACATCTCTGATCTTAGTGCGAATAACCATTACATTACACTTACTGTCACAGACGCCGGTAACCGCCCAGACACTTCAAAAATCTTCATTTATGTTACGGATGGAAATGTCCGGCCTGAAGCTGAGATTTTAACACCTGAAGACAATTTGATATTTTTTAGTGGTGACACTGTTGATTTCATTGGTACTGCTTCTGACTTTGAGGACGGAGAACTTACAGGGAATTATTTAAAATGGACTTCGGATATCGATGGTGTATTAGGTTATGGTGACACTCTGAAGGTTTATTCATTGTCATACGGGACTCATGATATCTCTCTTATTGCAACAGACTTTGAAGCGTTAACAGATACTGCTTCCATTGAAGTTACTTTTTCTGCAGCTAATGGTTATCCGGTTGCCGTGATCGTTTCACCTCAGAACGGAGAGACCTTTACATTGGGCGAATCGATCACTTTTACAGGTGTGGCTTCAGACAATCAAGATGGTGAACTTTCCTCAGGAAACCTGAATTGGTATTCTGATCTTGACGGTTTTTTAGGTTCCGGTAATTCTGTTACCGTCTCTGATCTGAGACTGGGAGACCATACTATACTGTTTACTGCCGAAGACAGTGACAAGAACGAACATACAGTAAGTATAAACATCACTATTGATCCGCCGAATCAGCCACCTGTTGCCCTGATAACCAGTCCAAAAAACCTGGATGTGTTTAATACAGGACAGCAGATAACATTTATCGGTTCTGGTCTTGATCCGGAGGACGGGACACTTTCAGGCGCTTCTCTGGTATGGATTTCTGACCAGGATGATGAAATCGGTACAGGAATTATTTTTTCGACAAGCAGTCTTTCAGATAATATTCACAATATTACTCTTACTGTAACTGATTCTGAGGGCCTGACCGACAGTTACAGCATACAGATCGAAGTGCGTCCATCAAATACGTCTCCTACTGCCTCATTTGTTATTTTGCCTGCCGAGGGTGAAGCAGATACGACTTTCACATTTGATGCTTCTGGTTCAACCGACTACGAAACTCCGCTTGAACTGACATACAACTGGGATTGGGAAAGCGACGGTACTTTTGATACAGGAGCATTATCTGATCCTGAGACAACACATATGTTCCCTGATACGGGTTATTTCGAAATCAGTCTTATAGTTACAGATCCCGGCGGATTAGCCGATACAGTTTCCGATTCTTTGCATGTTTTGCCTGTAGATACAACCACATCAAAAGTATCTGCATCTTTAAAGACCGGCAGCTCTTTTAGTTCTTCAGTCAATAGAAAATAACTTATTAAAAGCTACTTTATTTCCAAAGACCTTATATGGGAAAATTCTCCCTATATATTGTGTTAATCCACCCTTTTATTCTCCTTGACTTGACTATAAGCATTATTTATATTAATCTGACCATTCATAATAACCTATAAAGACATATTATTTCAATATTTATTGATCTATAAGGAGAATTTTATGGATTCTCAGAAAATCACACCTTCCAAAAAAGGTATAAATTTTATTGTCGGGATCTTCGCAATTGTGGGCGGATTAACCGTCCTGGGCGGATTTTTATTTGTTATAATTATTCTCGCATTTTCAGGTGATGGTCCGGTGCCGGACCAGACAATTTTAGAGATAAATTTCGAAAAAAGCTTCATTGAATATGTGTATGATGATCCTTTTTCAATAGCTGCCTTCGGAAGTCAGGCTTCTGTACGTGACATCGTAGATGCTCTTGAAAGAGCATCTGAAGATAAACGCGTTAAAGGATTTGTTGCAAGAGTCGGCGGACAAACAATGGGTATGGCCCAGATCCAGGAGATCAGAGATGCTGTAATCGCGTTCAGGAAATCAGGCAAACCTGCGGTTGTTTTTTCGGAAACCTTTGGTGAAATGGGACCGGGAAACGGATCATATTATCTCTCAACCGCTTTTGATAAAATATATCTGCAGCCATCCGGGAGTCTTGGACTGACCGGTATTATGTATGAAGGTATGTTTCTTAAAGGTTTTTTTGAAAAGGTCGGATTAGTCCCCAGAGGCGACAGACGATATGAATATAAGAATGCTTTTGATCAGTTTATGCAAACCGAGTTCACAAAGTATCATGAAGAGGCCCTTCAGGCTGTCATGAACTCTCATTTCGGCCAAATGCTGAACGGTATTGCAGAAGGCAGAAATATGGAGGAACAGCAGGTAAGAACCTTATTTGACAACGGGCCGTTTCTTGCCAGAGAGGCATTAGATGCCGATCTGGTTGACGGTCTTCTCTACAGAGATCAGGTTTATGATCAGCTCCGGGAGGAAGTAGGAGAAGGTTCACAATTTTTATATCTCTCAAAATACCTGAAACGCGCAGGTCGTGTTCATAAGAATGGTACTAAAATAGCGTTGATATATGGTGTAGGTACGATAATGAGAGGCGCCGGAGGTATTGATCCTTTATCGTTGGAACCTTCAATGGGCTCCGAACAGGTGATCAGGCCCTTTAAAGCGGCATTGAAAGATCCGGAGGTTAAAGCTATACTCTTCAGGGTTGACAGTCCCGGAGGTTCGGCAATTGCATCAGATACGATATGGAGAGAAGTCGCACGGGCTGTAGAAAATGATATACCGGTGATAGTTTCTATGGGTAATGTTGCAGGTTCAGGTGGGTATTACATTGCAATGCCGGCAACTAAGATAATTGCTCAGCCTGGAACCATAACCGGATCGATCGGAGCCTACGGGCTTAAAATGCTGACAAATGAAATCTGGGAAAAACTGGGAATAACCTGGGATGACATTTCTACAAGCACAAACAGCACTGTCTGGTCAACTACACATGATTATACTCCTGAGCAGTGGGACAAGCTTCAGCAATGGCTTGACAATGTCTATGAGGACTTTACAGGCAAAGTCGCTGCGGGAAGAGGTATGTCTCTGGAAAAGGTACTTGAAGTAGCAAAGGGAAGGATCTGGACGGGCGAAGATGCTTTAGAACATGGTCTGGTTGATGAACTCGGAGGTTTTTCAACTGCCCTGGATCTTATCAGAGACGAATTATCTCTGGAAGAAGATGCTCCGTTGAATATTTCACTTTTTCCTAAACCAAAATCCCTATTCGAGTCATTTCTGGCAGAGGGAGATGACAGCAGTGAACCGGATAATATTCTGGCAAGGAGCGTAAGATCGCTCCAGCCCGTCACTGACCTGCTGAGACAGGCGGGAGTCTTTTCCAATCAGGGAGTCCTTACAATGCCGGGTATATATAAGATAAAGTGAGAGGTTAAACATGTTCATAGGTCATTTTTCAATTGCATTCGCCGCAAAAAGATTAGAACCAAAAATCTCTCTGGGTACACTCTTTTTATCAGTACAGTTGATAGATCTGTTCTTCCCCATATTTGTGCTCCTGGGGCTTGAGAATGTAAGGATCGATCCCGGAAATACAGCGTTTACTCCTCTTGATTTTTATAATTACCCGTTTACGCACAGTCTGGCAGGAGTGTTTATCTGGTCTGTCGGATTAGGCGGTATATATTACCTGGTCAAGAAATTCCCAAAAGGCGCTTTTATTCTTGCGGCAGGTGTTTTCAGCCACTGGATACTGGACCTGATCTCACATGGACGTGATCTTCCTCTTTCTTTCAGTAACGAGTCTTTAGTCGGTCTGGGTTTATGGAATTCGATCACGGGTACTTTACTGGTTGAGGGGGGAATTTTCATTCTAAGTATTTACCTGTATTTGAGAATTACAAAAGCAAAAAACAAAAAAGGCCTTTATTCATTCTGGATACTGGTAATATTAACCGTTTTTATCTGGCTTGGTAATCTGTTCTCCCCGCCTCCTCCGGATGAAAGATCAATGGCTTTTGTAACATTATTGATATGGCTGTTCATACCGTGGGGATACTGGATAGACAGGAACAGAGAAACGATAAAATCATGAAAACAGTGGTAGATAAGAAAAATGTAAAAAGCTTTTTTGATACGACATTCGAAAAAGACTCCAGGGAAAAAGTATCGAAGTTCTATTCGATAACCGGCAGCAGCCGGAAAGCATATATAGATTTTCTGTCCGGGATTAGCGAAAACAAAAACATCCTCGAATACGGATGCGGGATGGGTTCTTATGCATATAACTTTGTAAAAAACTTTGACCACCTGACTGGTATTGACATATCAACCAAAGCCGTGGAAATGGCGAACTCAGACCTTAATCCTGAGGAAAAAGAGAAAGTCAGTTTTGTTGTTATGGACGCAGAAAAACTTGAATTTGACGATAACACTTTTGATATTGTCTGCGGTACAGGCGTACTGCATTATCTCGATATTGAGACAGCATTCAAGGAAATTCTCAGGGTGTTAAAACCGGACGGAAGGGCTGTGTTTTTGGAACCTTTGAATTATAACCCGGCAATAAATCTATACAGAAAACTAACACCCGGTCTCAGAAGCAGGGACGAACATCCTCTGACAGTAAAAGATCTAAATTTATTACTAAAATTTTTCAGAAAAACAGAACTTAAGTTCTTTCACCTGTTTACATTGGCCGCGATACCTTTTCAGAACTGGATATTTTTCAAGCCTGTACTGAAGACGTTCAGTATTCTGGATAAGATTCTATTCAGTATTATACCGTATAGCAGGTATCTGGCATGGCAGGTCGTATTTTTACTGGAGCAGCCGGATAAATGAAGAGTATTTTATGAAATTCAAAAAGGTCTCAGATGAGTTAAGTGCTTTTCTTGATGATTCTTTTGGGGGTTTCATTATTGAAAAGAGAAAAATGTTCGGATGCCCTGTTTACTTTGTAAATACCAATATGTTTGCAGGTGTTTTTGAGGATCAGATATTCCTGCGATTATCCGAAAAAGACAGAGAAGAAATTAAGGACGAATATGATGAATCGCAGCATTTTGATCCACTCGGAGGAAAACCCATGAGGGAATATATTGTGATCCCGGATCAGCTTTACAACAATACGGCTGAGTTCACTATCTGGCTGAACCGGTCGTATGATTATGCAAATTCTCTTCCGCAGACAAAGAAAAAATCCGGGAAGAAGAAACAAAAATGAAAAATTTAAAGAACGAAATATTAGCCGACCTTCAGAAAATCCCGGGTGTGGGAAAATCCATTTCTTTAGACCTTTTTGATTTAGGGATCAGGAAGATCAGCGACCTGAAAAACAACGATCCGCAAAAACTGTATGACAGATTATGTTTTATGACAGGCAGCCCTGTTGACAGATGTGTTCTGTATGTTTTCAGATGTGCTGTTTACTTCGCCTCCGAAAAAGAACATGATCCTGAACTTCTGAAATGGTGGAACTGGAAAGACAAACAGGCTGAATAGACTCAAATCCCGCACTTTATATAATAATTATACTAATTACGTCTGTTTTTAAGTTGTTTTTATAATCACTTATATTTTTTATTTATTGTAAAATATTTGTTCCTTCTGTATATTTGAATTAATATTCTTCCGATTCCGAATCCATCGCTGACAGCGAACAATGTGTGTTCCTGATTTTAGCGAATCCCTCAATTAAAAATATTTGTAGACTTTTTTATTACTAACCACGTCTAATACGCAAACATGGGTGGTCAATGAAAAACGAGAAATTACTTATTTATCGGGTACGTAATGGGGATAGAACCGCCTTTCGGGAGATCGTTGAACACTATAAAAAATCCGTCTATTATTATGCAGTACAATTTCTCCATGATCACCATGACGCAGAAGATGTTTCTCAGGAAGTTTTTTTGAAAATGTTTCGATCATTGGATAAATTCAGAGAAAAATCAAAAATAAGTACGTGGTTATATCGAATTACATTTAATACATGTATCGACAAAAAAAGGTGCAAGAAATCAAATGTTTTACTGTTTCAGGAGAACAATGAAATAGACGAAACAATGGTTAAGTATTCCAATGATCATATTAATTATAATCCTGAGAAATTTGTGGAACACAACGAAATGGATATGCTCATTGAGAAAGCATTAGAGAAGATTACATATAAGGAAAAGAATATATTCATTCTCCGTTTTTATTCCGAATTGTCTTTAAGAGATATTGCGGAAATTCTTAATGTATCGGAGAGCACAATCAAAAGTTTATTATACAGGGCAATAAGAAAGCTTCGTAAAGAATTATTGTTTTATTCAAAAGAAATTGTTGTGGGGAAAACAAAATGAAAAACTGTGTAAAATTTCAAAAACTCTTTTTTGATGCACTTAGTCAGAAATTGAATGATGAACAGCAAATCTGGTTTGATACTCATCTCGAAAAATGTGAAAAGTGCGTACAGGAATATACTGAAGCGGCTTCAGTAGTTGACATCTTTGGTGAGCGTGAAATATCCAGGCCTGACAAACAATATTGGGACAGCTATTGGGAACGGTTATCCCAAAAGATTGATACGGAGCCTGTTTCAAAACCGGCCTGGAAAGACTGGTGGGAACAAATTGTCCATACAATTATATTCAAGCCGCGTATTGTGTATAGACCTGTAGCTGCTATGCTGCTTATCAGTGTCGGGATCCTCGTTGGACAGGTACTCTACAACCCAGGCATTCAACAAACTGATACTTTATCAGCCGGACAAACTGTTGATAAGGCTGAACTGGAAAAGAGGATCCAAAAATACCTTAACCGGTCGAAAGTAATGCTGAGCAGCTTCGTTAACTATGATTCGGCAACAGAAAACATTGAAGGGCTCGATCTTCCAAGCCAGAAAAGGATCTCACGTGAATTAATAAAAGAAGCCCAGTTCATAAATACAGAGCTTGTTGATCAAGAGCGCGAACAACTTCTGGAATTGATTATCGAATTACAAATGACCCTCTTGCAGGTCGTTCAATTTGAGAACGGCGGTAATGAACTGGAGATTGAACTACTGCAGTCAAATATCATCGGCAGTGCGCTGCTGCTTAAGATCAATCTCGAAGGTATAAACAGAATCACCGGATTAGACAATTCATAATATGCAAATTTAAATTTTCTTATTTTCTTTATAAATAAGGAGAAAGATCATGAGGTTTGGAAAAGTAATTATTAAGAATTTTATAGCAGCAGTCATTCTGGTCTCCTTCTTCCTATCAGTAGAGGTGGGAATATCTCAGGTGAAATCAGAACAAAAGGTTTCAGCACAGATAACATCACAAGATGCATGGGCAGCTGCAAAAAAATTAATTAATGAAGAAAAATGGGGAATTGCACGAGATACAATGAGGAGATTTATTGATAACTATCCTGAAAGCGCTTATGTTGATGACGCAGCTTATTACTCGGCCTATTCTTATTATATGATGGCAGAAGAAAATTCCAATATGCTTGTTGAGGTGTTTAATTCATTCGAAGATTTCGTTGAAAATTATCCGAAAAGCAAATGGCTTGACGATGCACAGACAGAAATGATCAACATTGGGCTTAAGCTTGAAGAAATGGATATCAATAACTATATGCAAAAAGTCAAATACCTGCAGCAGGTTAAGGATGACGAAATAGCGCTTATGGCATTATATGCTGTAAAAGATACGGATGAAAAAACTCTCATTCCCGCAATGATGGCACTCTATACCCGCTCAAAAAGTGGAAAAGTACGTGATGAAATTTTAAGTTTAATTTACAGATACAAGTCAGGTGATGCGACAAAAAGCCTTATAGATATTGTAACAATAGATAATGATCAAGCGAGGCAGCTTAAAGCAATGTCGTATTTAAGAAGAAGAGATTTAGACAAACATTATGAACAATTTTGGGATTTGCTCAGCAGGCATAATAATCCAAAAGTCCGTTACTCAGCACTCCTGACGATTTACAATAACAAAGCTCCAAATGTTGTCACGGCAATAGATACGGTTTTATTCGGCGATATTGATGAGGATACAGAAGATGATGTAATGAGATTATTATTGAGATTAGAAGAAGATAAACGCCTTCCTTTATTAATAAAAGCTGCAAAATCACACAGGAATGATGAAATCAGGAAAACTGCGATCAGTTATCTTGGTAGAAGCAAGGATCCACGCGCTGTTCAAGCCCTGCTGGAAATTATTAAAGGTAAATAAATTATGAAATTTGCATAACTCAGAAATAACTGATTTATTTTAATATTGAAAATTTCTTAACCTGGACAAAATATCTTTAAACATTATTTACTTTTCCACAAAGTTCAACTCCTTCAATGTAATTACGTGTCCCCGCAACTGCCGCGCAAACGTCCTGCTGTCAATATGCACCCATGTATAAGCTCCGTGCTGTGCCAGTTCAAATGAGTGTCCGGTTTGGTTTGTTTGTTCGTTCTTCATTATTGCAGCGCAGAGATTGCGACGTCACTCCGCTCCTCGCAATGACAATGATTTGACAGACAAGAATGTCTGTCCTACTGGATTCCCGCTTGTCCTGCAGAGCGAGACAGGTTTTGCAGGGTAAAAGACCAGAGCTTCATGTAATATTGCAGATAAAAAAAAGGCAGTCATCTGACTGCCTTTTTTGTAATTATGTCAAATTTTCTGATAGACTAAAAAGATTTCGTTGAATTCTAATTTGCCTGAAAATTGTACACCATCATAGCATAACACCACATTCCGCCTTTATCAAAGTTGGGATTTTCCTCGGGAATATCACCCAGAAAGAACATTGATCCGCCGAACTGGAAGTTTACATCATCACGGTATTTTACCTTCAGAGTAAGATCGATCTCATTTCCAAATGATGAATTGCCCATTACACTTTCCTTATCCGACATAAAATAATGCCAGTCAGCAAGAAGCGAAACCTCGTCATTAAATGTTTTCCCGCCGCTCAGATAAAAATCACGAAGCCCGAGACCGGAAGTATGGACCGGTATATTAGTAAAATAATCCATAAAACCGTATTTACCGTGATTTGTTGCATACAGGGTATTAAATACGTTCGTTTCATTATCGGAACCATTATCATCACCTGAAAAAGTATAATATCCCAGTCCGATAAAAGAACCTTTCTGCTGAGGAAAACTATATTTGAGATTCCCTCCGTACATAAGGGCATTTATCTTATTCCTTTCAGCCAGAACATTGACCATCTGTTTACCAGTCTGGTATGCGAATTCAACTTCATATTTAACATCCTGTGTCGAGACCACATAATCGATCCCTGTTGTAAACCGGAGAAGTTTAGATTTATCCTTGTCCGGTCCCATGAACATTCTGTCGTTATCATAATTAAAAAATCCGAAGGTATTAAGATATCTTGTGCTGTTCGGGACAAATGTTGCAAACAAACCGTAGAAATCCTCATCCGGATCAAATGTATCATAGGGATCCTCTTCGGATAATCTTGTACCAAAAACAGAGAATTTCACTTTTTCCGCTTCCCGTGTGAACATGGCGCCGTCAAAAGCTCTTCCGGTGTTGCCCCAGTTAAATGCACCAACAAGCCTTTCATTTCCCATCGGGAGCTCCATCCTTCCAATTTTTAATGAGTTGTTGTCGGCAAAGAAATCCTCGATAAGTACATACCCCTGATGCAGGTCGAAAAAATCTGCCGAGGCATCAGTTGTAGTTGCCTCTTCACCGAACATTCTCGAATCCTGTACCTGAAGATATGCGGAAATATTATTTCTGCCCATTAATGAAACTCCTAAACGGCTTCTCATGAGAGAAAAAGAATTTCCCGAAAGGTCATCAGTAAAATTTGCCGTATTCATGCCCGATTTGTTTTTTGCCATCTCGGAACGATACCGCACCAGTGCATCGAATTTGATATCCTGCGCAAACAATGATCCTGCTGTCAAAACAACCACTAAAACTGTTAGTAGCTTTTTCATAATATCTCCTTTTAAGTTGATAACAAGCAAAACTATCATCTATAAAATAATAATTATACTATATATGTCAACAACCTTTTTTTCTTTTTGTTCCAAAAAATCAGAATTTTATGGAAAATTTCACAAAATAGGCAGGATTGTAGGGATTTTGGTTGGAATAATAGCTTATATCCCAGGAATTTTCGTTTGTCTGAGGTTTATATCTCCTGGCTTTGATCACGGCATGGATTCCGCTTATTATGTGATTAGCCAATATCCCGGAATAAAACAGGATAGTCCGGTTCTTGATCTTGTCTGCTTTTATTCGTTTAACGTGATATTGATCCTGATTGGCCTTTGAATCCCAAACCCAGATATAACCGGGGAGCTCAGGGATCACTTTATCAAACAGCCTCTCTTTTCTCATTTTTTCATTATACATATAAATATTGCGGTACTGGGATATTTCCACAAAGTAATCTTTTTCTTTCCCATAAGGATCGATCCCTGCATGTTCAGCTGCAAAAGTCTCATAATCCTCTTTCAACCATCCGGAATATTTTTCGTGTCCTATTGCTAATCCGATCATTGCCAGTTCCGTACCTGCAAATATTTTTGCACCAAGTTTATCCTCTACATAATGCTGTCCCAGTCCCGGCAGAAGAAGTGAATAGAAGAAAGCTTTTTTCGCAGACTTTTCTTCATATTGAGCTGAGCAGTCGGAAACATTATATGAGAATATCAGACCGATCAGTATTAAGTAGATCAATTTTTTAAAATGTTTCTGCATCTTTTCACCAGGATAATTTCATATTAACAAAAGGTACCAATTCAGCATTTGCAGGCGATCTTTCAAATCTGAAAGAAGAACTGAAATTAGAATTTTTCCTGTGTAATGAAAACGCTGCTTCAAAAGCGCTGACAACTCTGTTCACTACCAGCAGCTGCGCCATCAGATCTGCACGTTTGAATTGTTTATTAGCATAATGCTGGTCAGCCATATACTTCAGTCTCAAAGGTGACTGAGAAGGCAAAGGGCCCTTGGTAGCATCAATCCAGCCCGCAAGAAACTGGTCATATTTACCGATCATTTCATAATACTGCTGAGTATTTGTACTCGGCAGGGTATGTGAATATTTGGTAATATCAATATTGTTCTCTATTATCCACAAAAAATAATCCTCTTTGATCCAGTATTGATCCGCATATCTCCTGAAATCAGCCTCAAGATCATCTCCTTTACCGTTTAAATGGAAATGACTGTACCATAGAGACAGTTCCGCGACAAGGAATCCCGCTGCTTTTATTTTATCTCCCGCATAGAGCTGACCGCTCCCGGGGAGTATGCCGGATAATAATGCCGCCTTAAATGACGATTTTTTTGATGTATTATTATCCTGATTATATGAAAAAACCATATTGTATTCAAGGTCTTTACTTAATTCATTCTCTGTAACGAAAACAGAAAACAGTTCTGATCTGTTCTTGATTTTTTTATCTATACTCTGAGCATTTAGGATACATGGCATTAATAATATGATCAACCACAAAAACTTTCTGAACATTTTTCCTCCGTCAAAAATCATAAATAGCTATAATTCGTATCCGAACAATACAGTTAAATAGAATTTCCAGTCTTTTCCTTCCATCCTGTTGGCGATCTCAAATTTATCTATACCATAGGCAGCATGAAAACCAACTCTTGTCGGAAAACTGTAAAACGAAAATACATCCAGCCTCAGCCCGAGATCGAGCACTCTTTTCATTTGACTGATATCGGGAAATTTCGAATTCCAGGCGTCACCTATCTGATATCCTGCAGAAGCATATAATTTATCGAATGTTAAAGGACCTATCCTTTTAGCAATATTCTTTATCAGCGGAAACCTGTAAGCGGCCGAACCGATAAGCATTTTTCTGCCCTCAATACTGTAAAAGGTATAACCTTTCAAACCGATCAGCCCCCCGCTGAAAAAATACAGGAAATCATCGACCGGTTTGTCAATAAAACCTGCCTGAAGATTAAATGACAAAGCACTTCGGTCCATAAAAAAATTTGTGCCTATATATTCTTTCCAGTCAAGAGTTATTTTGTTGTAACTGTATTTTTTATATAATTCAGCCAATGTTCCATACTTTGCATCAATATCAAAGTCCTCAAAAATATCATCATAGTTCCGCCAGTAATTGATATCAATTTTTCTCCCGAAAGAAGGATTTATCTCTCCATCCAGGGTCGGTACGACCTTGCTGTAATACCAGCGGAGATTAAAATTCAATCCTTTGTAATAATCATACTTCAGGGGTCTGAAATGAACACCTTCGATCAAAGGTTTAACGTTTGCCGACTGGCGGATAACATTCGCTGAAACATTTATTTCCTGGGTATCTGATATCTTCTGTCTCGTTCCGATATCGACTTCCCAATAACCGAGAACAACTTCATCGGTCTCAGGCGGATATATGTCATCGAAATAAAACGTTTCATGCCTGGTAAGATTGTACATTTCAAGAAAAATGGTCGGACGGAATTTTCTGAACTCAAATATTGCGAACAGGTCCCTGTCACGTTCTGCATTCATTGCAGCACCCATAAATAAAGTATATTTCCCTAGTACATCTCCCGCAAAACTGTATACTCCCAGCTTTGGCTTGCCGTAATCTATCATCAGTCTCGGGTAAAATTGTGAAGGGCGGTACTGGAACGTATAAGATTCCGATTGATAATCCGGGATCTGCGAATCGTTAAATTTTTTATCGGGAATATCATATTCAACGACCGGTTCATATCTCATGTCGACAGGATCAACAGGTGTCGGATCAGATATCTTTGCAAGTTTATATCCCTCATGTGTAAATAAAGAATAGACCAGTTCATTATCTTCATTAACACTCGGCATAAAGGCTCCGCCTAACACATTTGTCAGCGGATCACTTTGATCTGTTACGAGATCATATACGTAAATATTGAAAATTCCTGTTTTATCAGAAGAATAATACAGTTTTTTCCCATCCGGCGAAAAGGAAGGATTCCTGTCGTCGATTGTATTTTTCATCAAATAGTCAAATCCGGATCCGTCCGGATTAATCACTGCGATATCCCGGCCGAAATGTGAGGACATAGAAAACAAAATCTTATCACCATCCGGAGAAACATCAGAAACATATACTTCCTGGCCGTCAACAAATTTCTTTAACAGTTCAATTTGCCCTGATCCGATATCTAAAGCACTCAGCGAAGATTCTCCATCAACAGCTGAAGTAAAATAAACGGTCTTTCCATCAGGTGAAACAGAAGGGTATCTTGCCCGCCGGTTTTCAGTAAGCCTGTTTTCTTTTTCTGTTTCCAGATCATATCTGAAAAGATCGAAGAAAAGTGAATTCTCTTTATTCTTATTTATCCTTGAATATATGATACTTTTACCATCAGGGAACCATGCCGCCGGAGTTACAATACCTTCTTTAATGAAATTTGTTTTTCCGGTTTCGATGTCCTGAATGAATAATCCAGTAAAAGACAAATAATCGCTGTTATTATTGGATAAATATGCCAGTTTTTTTCCGTCAGGAGACCACGACGGATAAAGTATTGCGGTCCCCTTTATATCCAATATTTCCCCCCGGACCAGTTTTCTTTGAATATTATTGGATTGTTCGAAATAATGTGATTCAACTTTGCTTACCCAATTCTCATAAATTCTGCCCGCCTCTTCACCGGCGGCTTTTTTTATGGCTTTTTCTATAGAAATTACCGGCAGAGATGACATGGCACGGGATATTTTTTCTAATATTTCGTCTCCATAGGTTGACGCCAGATATTCAACAAAAGAAAATCCATGATTATAAACAGATTCGTTACCGATACTCGACTTGCCAAAAACACCCATTTCCGTCAGAGTATATAAACCCTGTTCCAGTGCCCGGGTTCTCAGGATCATATCCCTATGAGTATCCCATCTGTCATAACCCATTTTTAATGTGTGGTATTGTGCGATACCTTCAGCAAACCATCCCGGGACAACCGTTCCTGCGATCGGAGTGGATATCACCCTGTTCACAAAACCATATAATACGTCATCCCTTTTTTCATCTTCATAACCCAGGTGCTGAAGATACACTGCAGGTATGCTGCGGGAAATTTTCCGGGAAGTCTGCAGCTGGATCAGATGAGTGAATTCGTGAGTGAAAACATTTCTGAGCCAGTTGCTTGTACCTCTTAAAAGAAAATCCAGTGAAGGCGCCCAGATCTCGATCTTATTTTCATAATAATAAGCTGCGCCGTTTGAAAAATCCTCGTAATCTTTGACCAATATATCTATTTTCGAATCAGGTTCAAAGCGGTATGCGGTTGTTACCGGCTCATAAATCTCTTCAGCGATCTTTGCAAGTATTTTCGGTGTTCTGTTCTCGCCGGAATGAAAGAATATATTAAAGTGCTCAGTCTCAATTATTTCCCATTTCAATTCAGGATGGTTATATGTTTCATACTGAGCAAACGATGTTTGAGCAAAACCAATAATAGCTATTAAGGATAAGATTATCCTGAAATAAGTATTGTCCGGTAAAGATTTTATTATATTTGATCTTTTCATGAGTTTTCTAATGCACTACAGCAATTTTGATGACCTTTTTATTTACAATATTATTCCCGGATGCCGACACTTCTGCATAATAGACACCCGGTGGTATACCATTAACTATCCATTCAACTTCATTATCAACACCGGATATACCGGGTCCTGACAGATTTGCGACCATACTGCCGATCTGGTCAAATATCTTGATCTTCACTTCTGAATCATAATTCAGATAGTACCTGATCCTGGTAACATCATTACACGGATTAGGCCAGTTATAGACTCTGTCAGCGGGCATCAGCTGTTCTGAAACGGGTTGGATCACTGCAGTCAGAGTTTCATTATTAGTTCTCGAATTGGAATTATCACCGGCTAATGTACTCCAGGCAATGACTTTATCATTATATGTTGTATTGATGTCCCATTTATATAAATATCCCTGATCATCCAGAGCAGTTATTTCCATTTTATCTGCAGTCACGTTCTTTAGTAGTGTGATAGAACCCGTGACACTGCCTGCCGTTACGAGAGGGAATCCCGGAATCATTTCACCGTATTCGTTAATAGCGAACACATTTCCGTCAGCGGTTCCGAAAAGCATATTCTGTTTACCGTCCCCTGTTAAATCAGCCAGAACAGGTTCGGTTGATATATCACCCGGATATCCCTTACTGCTCACATCAACAGGAAAACCTGTCAGGACGGATGCGTTATGCTCAAGTGCGTAAATCCTTGTCCCGGAAAAAATTACGATCTCCCTAAATCCGTCACCGTTAATATCCCCGGCTGCAGGAGACCTGTCCATCTGCCCTGTAAGGTTCACTATATCCGATCTTTTTCTGTTTATATCGATCTCACCGTTTAAACCGATAACAGTTACATCTAAATTATCATCATTATCCAGGTCAGAGATCAGTGGTGCACCTGACACATCAAAACCGAGATTAACAAAGTTCTCTCCGTTATCGGACGAAATTACTAATCGCCCGCCTGTGTTTAAAGCAGTAATATTTAATACGCCATATATATCCCTGCTTCCGGAAAGACCGGTTACAGGAAATGAACCAAGCTGGACTGAAGCAGCCGGCTGTATATTGTCCATGAAAAAATCTATACTTCCGTTATTATTACCTGTAATTACAAAAGAATTTAACAACACTGGTGTCGAAACCGGTGAAGAAATACTCCACTCTCTGTCCGGGTCCCCCATATTATCACCGTTTCCATCTACAGCAGAGTATATTTTTATCCCGGGTTCCTCGGTTGCAACATAAAGTTTATTTCCTTCTCCGTTCTGCATTAAAGATATGCCGAATGCCGGCTGGAAGGATATATCTGCACCCGCATCTATGAAAACCGGAACATCTAAAGCCGGATTTCCTATCAGCTGATCCAGACCGTTCAGAGCATAGATTTTTCCGCTTCTGCCCGGAACAAGAAGATTTACGGAATCGATATTTGTATAATTTGTCCGGATCGGAGCCATACCGGAAAAATCATCTTTCAGATCCACAGGAAAATTCTCAGAATAAAAATCCTGCGATATCGAAAAGCTCATAGTATTTCCCTTATTACTTATATCCGTTACTGACACATGAGTATCCCCCCGGAAATTACTGAGGGAATTTGGGACAGTGCTAATGGTGAACTCGCTGTTGTTCCCGGAATAATATGCATCCCAGGGATAACCATTCTCCGGGGATAAAACACCCGGTAAAAGTCCCTGAAAAACTTCTCCGATATCCTGAGTGCCGTCGGCTTCCTCAAGATCTACACCTTTCATATACAGATCCGAATTAACAGAATTATCATCCAGACCTCTTGAAATAACTCTTTCATCGATATGCCAGATCAACATCCCGGAACCCGGAATGTCAAAATCATAATCATCCACTTCCAGAACAACTCCGGAGGCAGACCTTTCTACATTCAGGCTGTCACCGTCCGTATCCTGCACCCGGTTTTCGATCAGGAAATATTCTACAGGAGAGACAGGCACTTTATATATTTTTGTTCCGCCAGATATTTGTGAAGCTGTAACAGGTAAATTAATGCCATTCCGAATGACTGTTGGTGTTTCCCAGCCAAGGTAGACTTTTGACCAGGCACATGGTTCAGCCGGAACCAGGCCGTTCATATTGGCGAAACCGACACCCATCAGCCCCCATTTTCCTATTGCCGGTCTTCCTGTTTTGGTATTAAACAAAGAAGGCAGACCTAAAAAATGTCCGAACTGATGAGCGGTTATACCATTCAATCCGATCTCAACATCCCGTTTGCTCTCGGTTTCCGGCAAGATTACCGCTTCTGAGATAAATACTGTTCCGCCCTCTGCCGAAATCCCCTGATAACCGGGATCAGCATTACCGATTGTCTGTTTTAAATGATTCAGATCGAGGTAAACTGACGGAAGGTCATTTGGAGTCGGATCAAGCGCTGTTTCCTCTAAAGCAAAATCAGCGCCTACTCCGGCATGAAAAATTATCAAAACATCATACTGTGAAAAATCTATTGAAGCATCATTATCTGCTGACTGAACGGCATCCCGCATAAGTTCGGCCAAACCCATATCAAGCGCATCCTCTGTAGTATGCGGACTATAGTATTCTATTTTTTGAGGGAGCAGATACGCATTTTCTTCACCTGACGGGAACAGGTTGTAATCTATGGTCAGTTTTTCTCCGGAAACTCTGAAGTAATACCTTTTAAGCGCTTCCAGGTGATCAAGAAAATACTGTCTGTTGTGCGGTGCCGGATCAATAAAAGCATCAGAATCCAGAGAATAATCGAATTTCCCGTTTCCGGTAGTCAACGGATTGTCATCTTCCTGAAACTCCACTCTTATTGCAAGAAGTTTTATGGAATTAGGGGAAGATGCTTTTTCTAATGGAGAATCACTGTTGTTTTGTCCAACAGAAAAAGATACATTACTACTCTTTAAAACAGGAAAGACTTTTTTATCTTGAGCAAAAAGTGATACCGGCAAGAAAAGAAAGATCAGAAATATTTTTTTTATCAGCATTTTCAGATATTGTTAATATTTAATATAAATCGGATGCTTAAACCAAACATCATTGAAATATAAACAACTATAGCCCCCGGATAAATATTTGATGAAATATTTATCCGGGGTACTTAAGCCGGTTTTTACGGAAACAGGAAGCTTAATGAAAATCTCATTGTTTCAGCAAGCGGATGCCCTTCGGAACCATATATATATCCGAAATCAAACTGATAGGCACTTAATTTGATACCTGCACCAAAAGTTGCGAATCTTCTTTCACCGATATCTTCATAAAAATAACCCGCTCTCAGTGAAAAAAGATCAGAATACCAATATTCGGCTCCACCGCCGATATTAGCTCTTTTTACCTGGTAACTAAAACCGCCGTCAGTCCATGATGTAAAAATCGCCTTATAAAAAGGATCCGAATTACCTTCTTCATCTTTTCTAACCAGCTGTTTATTAAAATCTAAAGTGACCGTTAGTTTATTGAATTCGCTTTCCAACGCTCTATAGGCGACTCCAAGCTTAAGGTTGGACGGCAGCGGATCAGCCTGATCTGCATCAACATACGTGATCTTCGGGCCCAGGTTCTGCATATTCATACCAATAGTCGTGCGTTTAGAGAACATAGGCACCCACAGCAGACCGAGGTCAACGGCAACAGAGCTTCCGACACCTTCACCCTGCTGTTCACCGCTGCTGTATGGAGATAAACGGGAATAGATATATTTCATTGTACTGCCGACCGAAAAAGTTTCGCTCAGGTCAGTACCGTATGATACACCTACTGCCATTTCATAACTCGAGAATGTTCCAAGATCGGTCCCGATCTCATCTGTATGGACCTGATCTCCCCAGTTAACATATGTCACATTAAAACCCATCGTTCCAATACCTTCGAAACGCTGAACATAGCTTGCAAAATCATAGTACATATCACCTAAATTAAAACCCGGAAGCCATTGGGTATGCATTCCGGAAAGCTGTTTTCCGGTAATTTTTCCCAATCCTGCCGGATTCCAGAAAGTCGCATAAGCATCATTTGCTAAAGCCACATTTGCCTCACCTATTCCACCTGCCCTGGCGCCCGGTGCAATAAGAAGGAATAACGCAGTAGCTTCACTCTGTGCGAAAAGATTTCCCGTAAAAACTAACAAAAGGGAAAAAACAACAAACATCAATTTAAATCTTCTCATTACATAACTCCTTAATTAATAACATATTAAGTACTTTTCTAGTCGTTTAAGATTTTATTGTTTATTAAATATACGCATAATTGCAATTTCTATACCACATAATTTAGTTTTTCATCTCATTATTACAAGTTTTTCGATCTTCTCTATCTGTATTAATTCACCGTTCACATTTGACCTGGCGATAATCTTATAGAAATATGTGCCGTTTGCGATAATATCACCGTCTTCGTCTCTTCCGTCCCAGAGTAATGATACATAAAATGAAGTGTCCCCGGGATGATAATCCAATATCTTCTTAATTAAACGTCCGTTAACGGTAAATATCTTAATCTCAATTTCAGCCGGCGCATTGATCTGACACGTAAATTGAGTTTCCCCTGAGAACGGATTAGGGTAATTCAGAACGTTCTTTACGATAAGAGTGCCTTCAGGCACTACTTCCATTATACCTTTATAAGTTGAGGAATTATTAAAATTATCCCATGCTCTGATCGAAAATGTATGTTCTCCCTCATTTATACCACCTATTGAATATTCGATATTACCGGAACTATAACTGCCGTTCTCATATTCAAACAGGCTGCTCAGATCAATAATATTTTCATCCAGCATCATTTCTATTTTATGACCTACATCCCCTGTAATATTTATACCATGATTATCTGTCAGATTGATCCTGATCTCAGAATTGTCAGGTACAATATCACCTGAGACAAATTCTCTCTCATCAAAATATACCTGTATTTCAGGTCCTGTGTTATCTGCAATACCTAACTGCGTTCCACCGACATAAAGCTGGTCCAAAAAGGCTGAAGCATCACTGTTTTCATCCCATGCATATAAACTGATCCTACCGTTTGTTCCGCCGTATGTTATATCTTTAGGGACAATAAAACTCATCTCAAAGGAGTTCCCGGAAGATTGGTCGATAGTTTTATTTCCTTTGAAAATCGGCGCACCGGGTAATTTATAATTAACCGGTTCACCATTATCCATTAGGTGTTCCCCGGTTTTTTCCGAATCAAAAACTGAAAGAAATATTGTACTGTTTGATTGAGGATCCGACAAGAAAGTCCCGCTTATTTTTATCTTTGCCAAAGCTTTCAATGTATCGGGTTCAATGGAAGAGATAGAAATATTATTCTTCGGCATTTCAAGCACCAAAGTGGGATCACCTAAAAGATGAAACTTTTCGCTATTAATAGACCTGTTCAATATTTTTGCTCTCATCAACGCATTTCCCAGAGTTTCAGTAGTCCTGGAATCAGTAAATAAATTGGAAAAAAAGTCATCGGCAAGGCTGAAATTCAAGCCTGAGAAAACGTCTCTCACGGATGAAATTATGGCAATTGCTCCTATATCCGCGGAAGTAACAAGCAGCTCTCCCATGCTGTCCTCAACAGGCATATCCCATCTGCCGAATGTACACGAAGCCAGATACAGGAAAAAAAGTTTATCATAATTCTCAATACGCGGCATATCCATCTCACGGCTTAAAAACCACTCATGTGCAAGCAGACGTTCATTTCCGTGTCCGAAATAATTTATTATTAGTGCACCTTCATTTATCTGATCAATTAATGCGTTTTGAGCATCAGGTTTTCTGATACCTTCAGCCGCAAGATTTCTCACTTCAGGATATTCCATCATATATATTTTCTTCTTGTTCAGAAAACCGGGAATATAATCAGCTTTAGAGATGAATTCGGACTGATCAGTGTGTATTCTTTCATAATAAGTACTCGAGGTTTTTTCATCGTCTGCTGTAAAAACAAATCTGTTTCTCCATGATCCGAAGAGAGGTTCTTCCTGATACTTGATTATCTTATTTACCACGTTCATTGCCATTGAAGAAGACTGCACCGGCAATCTGCCTACAGCGAGGTCAAGAAAACGATCATCTCCGCTTACATAACCGTAGAAATCATCTGTCGCAAGTGTATAAAGGTCCCGCACATTATTTACTTCATAAGGAGGTATTCTGTTTATTGAAGATGAAGATCTGAGGTTTCTGTAATCATAGTTACCGTCACCAAGTAACAAAAGATAACCCGGAGGAGATGATGGTCCGGTTCTCCAGTTCTCAAAAGCAAATTTAACAAAATCCCTGATGGCAACAGGATCCTGAAGCCCTCCGGAAAAATTTGCATAAACATCTTCAATACTGACAACTTTTGTTCTCAGATCACTGTATGTTTCTCTGAATTCTCTCAGTTTATCAGCGGCATCAATGAATTCAAATGGTGTAATAATCAACAGATCAGCCTGAATTCCTGTAATTCTTAGATCATTTACCGATCTTTCCATCATTTGGGGTACTGTCAGATAACTGTTTTCTCCGGCAATAAAATACTGGTTACCTGAATTTACGGCAAGATCCGAGAAAACAACATTTCCCGATCCCTGACCGGCTATGTATTCATATCTGATAATATCACCCGGTTCAGTGATTTTTAATATTGAAACAGTATTATCATTAAAACCTGTTATACTATAGTTTACAATCTGATCGTTACCATTAGAAAAGTACTTCAGTTTATCGCTTGCTGCTTTTAATTCTTTTTGATATTCTATTTCGATCCAATCTAAATATATCTGACTTACAGTACTTGAGGTGCTGTTTACAGCTTTTAATGATATATTCCCGTTGACGTCAGGTAAAATAACAGCAGAGATACTCCTGGGATCACCAAAAATGGTCTCATTTTTTACCAGATTACCATTAACACTTACTGCCAGGTTCTGGTTGACAAACAGATCTGAAGCGGCACTGATCCTTAAAGTTGCTTCCGTTCCCGGATCATAACCTTCAAGATTTATATCGTATTCCACTTCTTCTCCGGAATACAATATTTTCATATAATAATCATTCCCGGAATGATGCATTTTTTCATGTTCATCTTCACGGTAATACAATCCCATTGCGTTTTCTACATCCACAGATGATTCATTAAACTGAACCGTTTCCATTCTTTTACCGTTTACCCCTCCGTAAGTAAACCAGTAAATATTTTCTTCTGCATATACATTTTTATAATGATTCAATTCCGCACCATCTTCATTATATTCCCATCCTTTAGGACCTGATGCATAAAACAAAATATAATCGTCCGGATCAAATGATCCGTCTTCTTCACCTGAAACTAATATCGGATTTTCGATCAATCCGTCAGGTCTTGGTGAATTTATATCTTCAGGAAGTTCACGTCCACCATTATTAAAGATTCTAATAGTTCTTGGATCTATATTATCCGGTTCAATCCCATATCCCGACAGGTCATTCATGGTTAATTTATAAATTCCTTCTTCAGTGACCGGAATTGAATACCAGTAACCTGATAAAAATAGATTTGCCTGATTCTTCTTCAATGTCTCCGAAGTTTTTCGCCAAATTCTGCTCTGGCTGAAATTAGACAGTATTTCTCTGTAATTATCATTGAATCCGGCATCCTGAATATTTCCTGTTGAAGCCTGACCGGCAGTACCGGGAGCATTAAAATTCACGTTTATTGTTATATTCCTGGCTATTCTCGCTGTGTTTTGTACCGGATCATATTGAACTGGATTTAAAATAACCGGAAGTATTTTCTGCATTCTGACATATCCGGATTTCTCAATACTGAATATCACTGAAGGCACCGGAGTATTTTCAGGATATCCGGAAACTTCATTTCCTTTTTCCTGTGATCTTTCAATATTAACATTATTAATGGTGTAATAATCGTACTCGACGACATTTACGACCGGATCGGAATTCTCGGGGATCCCTAAAACCAAATTTCTTTTCGGGATTAAAAAAGATCCCGGTTGATCTTCATAGGATGCAGATCTGAGTTCAAAGACTGTATATTTTTCTGAATTATTTTCAACATTTTTGTAGTTTATTTCGGGTTTATAAACAATAGTTACTCCGGAAGAACCATTTTCGATGATGGTGATCTCATCATCCTGCTCTTTGTCCTGTTGCGCAAATTTTTCCGCAGCATATCCGGGATCAATTCCGGAAAGCAGAAAAATTATAATAAAAGCTAATATGTAGTTTATTCCAAATTTCATAATTTAAACAAAAAAAGGGCTTCAAAGAGATACCTTTGAGCCCAAAAATTAAAAAATCGCGCGTAAAGGTAAACTTTGACCAATTTTTCCTGTTATGGTACAATAAAAACCTTTAACGAACGACTATAGGCAATAATCCTTACAAATTTAACAAAGTGAACTTATAAATATTTAATCATAAAGTCAAGTTCTTTTTGGATCACCACAGACTGTAACGTATTAATACCTTCAAATGTTCCTGATACATTTATTTCTTTGTAATAAGGGGATCAAAGAATGTCATTTTCCAGATATCGAGATCCCCGCTGCGTGAGGAAGTAAATATCAATCCTGTTTCCTCGTCGATCCATGAAGGACCGGTATCCAGCATGGAGTTAATTGTCACCTGGATCGGCGGGAGCTGTCTTGGTACCCCTGCAGCGAACTCACTTAACCAGATATCCCAGTTCCCTGTTTTTAAAGAAATATATGCAAGGTATTTTCCTGTTGGAGACCATGACGGCATATCATATTCAGATATATTACCGTTCAGGGGAACAACTTTTTGAGGAGTTCCACCTGCAGCCGGCACTAAATATATTTCCCTTCTGCCGGATCTGTTTGACACAAAAGCAATATTATTTCCATCCGGCGACCATTTCGGCCTGAAATCATCATGTGCGGCATCCAGTGTCAGTCTTGTTTCAGCTCCTCCTGCAGCCGGTATGATCCATATATCAAGAGCTCCCAGTCTGTCGGATGCAAAAGCTATTTGTGAACCGTCCGGGCTGAAATCCGGCATCATGTCATTAGCAGAATTGCTTGTCAGCGGTATTTGATTTGCTCCAAGGTTATTCATCAGCCATATATCCTGATTGCCAAGTGAATCGGATGTATATGCAATAGAACTTCCCAAATTGTTCCAGACCGGTGTGGTCTCGTTTTTTGGGCTTGTTGTCAGCTGAATTAAACCGGAACCGTTTTCTGAAATTCGCCATATATCTTTGCTGCCGGCTGAATCAGAGACAAATATGATTGCTTCCAGGGCCAGAGAATAATCCGGTTCGCTGTCATAACCGATCCTGTCGAAAATGACTTCTGCAAACCCAAATTCCTCTACGGGCGCTGTAACATCTCCATCTGTAATCACTTTGTCATCACCGGATAACATTCCAAGAAAAGCAGGAGCTAAAATATCCATTCTTCCGCAGGACAAGGCCAAAGACAGAATTGCCAATAGAAAAACAATATGTAGTAAGTATCTTTTCATGATCAAAATATTAACCGCTTTTATTTATTATCGGAAAATATCTCAAAATATAAATAAATTTCCGATAATATCTTTGTCAGCCGGTTAATTATATCACTATTTCCTTATAACTGTTATCTTTTGGACACCATGTCCGGTCCCGTTCAATGCAGCCGCAACAAAATATATTCCGGTCGAAACAGGATACCCTTTTTCATCAGTTCCGTTCCAGTATGCCCGCGAACCGATAACCCCGTTGTTGGTGTTATTTAACTCCCTGACCAGTTTCCCGTAAAAAGTAAATATCCTAACCGTGCTTTGGAGCGGCAGGTTCTCAATCGTCAGAATATTACCTGATCCGTCCAATTCAAACGGGCTTGGATAAACAGAGATACCCGAAAAAGTCTCAGACGGAATAACATAAGGGGTTTCCAACAACGAAAGACCTGATCCCGTACCTATATAAGCTTTTCCACTTTGCGGATCGATATAAATGCTGTTTATCGAATTCCTGACAAGACCGCTGTTTTCCTGAGTATAGTGTTCCCATGTAAAATTATCGGATAGAAGAATACTTAATCCGTTTTTTGTACCGAACCATTTATTATTTGCCGGATCGACTGAAACTGAATAAACAAAATTATCTATCACACCTCTTATATCCTGTACAGGCAAACCGTCCACGATATAATTTATTCCTTCCTGGGTACCTATCCATACGCCGAATTCCCGATCAGCCGCCAGTGAAGTTATTCTGTTGCTGTTGAGATTATTTTGAGTAGTAAAATTTTCCCAAGTGTCATCAAGTTTTTCGCCCAATGTGCCATTATAATTCAGCCTGCTTACACCATTATTGTCTGTACCGATCCAAACTTTGTCAAACCGGTCAAAGGTGATGTCTGTTACTGCGTTTGAAACCAGCCCGTCCGAGACAGAGAAATAAAACCACTCATAGTCAGGATTCATAACAGCAATGGCTTTGCCATTCCCGGCAAATCTGTTCAACAGCCACATATTCCCATAACGATCCCTTTTTATCTTGTTTACGATCACAAAACCGGGAGTATCTGCACCGCTCAGTATTGTTCCCAGAGAATCCAGCATGCTGACAAGATATGAACTTTCCGTCTTTTCTATCAGAATCACTCCGGATCCCGGTGTACCGATCCATACCTTTCCGGAATTATCCACCTCAATTCCCGTAGTATTGGTATTAAAAATTCCATCACTGTAAGTCAGATGATCCCAGCTTAATCCGTCAAAGACATATATTCCGTTATTTCCCGTCTGTCCCGTCGCCGCCCAGAGAATACCATTCTTGTCTATGGTCATCTCGGCAAAAGGAAATCCCCCCGGACCGGGAACTTCTATATTTATCCATTCGGGTTTGGATTCATCCAATACGAACAATCCGTCTTTTTTATGCCCTGCCCACAGATTATCATTATTGTCATATATCAATGTCTGCGTACCTGTAATATCGGGCCCGATCTTTTCCCAGTCACCCGGTGCTTTCCTTATATACACTGAGTTATCTGCGGCGGTATAGATCAACCCATCGATTTTTTTCAGGGCATTAACCTTTATACCGGAAAATGCTTCGTATGAAACCGCGCCATTTAGAATTTTTGATATCCCTTTTTCTGTTGCAACAAAAACCGTATCACCGGATGAAATAAAATTAAGTATATTATTCGACAGCAGACCATCCTGGACAGTATAATTCTCCCAGAACTGGGGATCCTGAAGATTAGGAGAGGATAAACTCGCAGATACCGCACCTTTTACTGTGCCTCCCCAGATATTGTCCCCGTCAACATACAGGCATAAAACTTCCGTATTTATTGCAAAATCCCCGAGGTTTCTATAAGTAGATTTAATCTCTTCTTTTGAGACATTAAAATGGGCAATCCCGACATCCAATGCAAGAAATAATGTATTATCAGCGACTCCCAGATCATTGATCTTTACCGGATCAGTATCAATAATTATTCTTCTGGTAGTAAAATTTTCCGTATCAATTATATTGAGTGAACCGTCATCCAATCCGATCCAGAGCCCTCCCGAACCATCAAGAACAAACGATGATGTATTATTGGAAGACAAACCGTTGGTATTGTTAAATATTTCGAAATAATTCTGTCCGATGTGATAGGAAAAAACACCTCCTTCAGTAACTCCCCATAACCTGCCGGAGGAATATATCAGATCTTTAACATTACCCATTGGGGTGAATGAACGCCAGTTTAACAGCTGAGACCACGATTTTCCTGGGAAAATAACGGTTAGAACAGCGGTTAAAACAATCGAAACTATCAGTATATTTACTTTTGACCGGATCATATAGCAACTTTAATAATGAGAAAAACTATAAACTTAATTATAAGAAATTGAGCAACAATAATAAAGCTGTTTTTAATTTTGTCACTAATTTAATATATGATATATATAAAGTAATCGTTTTCAGATAAAGATAGATTTATGCAGTAAAACAGATATGCCGGAGGGTTTTTGTATATTTAAATATAGATATGGAAGGTCTGACTTATTTTGGATTTTCTATCCATTTACCCATATTTCCGAATTTATCGATCCTGTTCTTAATTCTCTCTTCGGGAGAAAGCCTTTCCAGTTCATTAAGAGAATTTAATATCGTCCATTTGAGAGATTCAGCAGCTTCATTATAATTCCGGTGAGCTCCGCCCACAGGTTCTTTAACTATACCGTCAATTACTCCCAATTCCATAAGATCCGGTGCAGTGATCTTCAGGGATTCGGCCATTTGCGGTGCTTTGGTCGGATCGCGCAGAAGGATCGAGGCACATCCTTCGGGAGTGATAACCGAGTAGATCGCATTTTCAAACATAAGCACTTTGTCACCGATAGCGATCGCCAGTGCTCCGCCGCTTCCGCCTTCTCCAGTAACAATACATACAATAGGAACAGGCAGAGTGGTCATTTCAAAAAGATTTCTTGCAATTGCTTCTGCGACACCTCTTTCCTCAGAACCTTTACCGGGGAAAGCTCCAGGAGTATCGATCAATGTAACAATAGGTTTATTGAATTTTGCCGCAAGTTTCATTACCCTTAATGCTTTTCTGTATCCTTCAGGGTTCGGCATACCGAAATTCCTGAACAGATTGTTTTTCGTTCCTTTTCCCTTTTGCTGACCTACGAGCATAACTTTCTTATCTTCAATTGTCGCCATTCCGCAAACGATGGCTTTGTCGTCGCCATAAAGTCTGTCTCCGTGCATCTCAACAAAACTTGAGCAGATCCTTTTTATATAATCTAATGTATAAGGTCTTTCCGGATGCCGGGCAAGCTGCACTCTCTGCCAGGGAGTTAATTTTGAATAGACCTCATCTTTTAGTTTTTCGCTTTTTTTGATGAGTTTATTGATCTCATCAGAAAGATCAAGATTCTTGGCAACTGCCAGATCGCGCATCTCATCAATTTTTTTCTCTAATTCAATGATCGGTTTTTCAAATTCCAAAATGTGTATCAAACCAATTTCCTCAATTATTAAACTTACTGCCTGCTGAGCTTACCTTAGAAACTGAGCCGTTTAATATAATATAATTATTATCAATTTCCAAACTAAACATTTGCAATTTGTTGATATTATTGTGCTTAGAGACAGAGATATTTTCTTTTCCGGCAACAAATCAGGTAAAAATGCAGACCTTTAAAAAGCAGAAATTATTCACCTGAATATTTTTCTGAATATATAATTCAATATTGCAAGACTCCAGATCGCGCTTTTCATCAGCCATAATGGAAGTAATACGCTATAATTTCTGAAATGTTTGGCAGAAAATTTTGACATTGCTTCATAAAACACTTTTACCTGAGCCCAGGTCTTCATGTCAGTGCTTCTGCCTTTATAGTGAGTTATGGAAGTTTTGGGATAATAAATTATCTTATATCCCGCCTGAGAGATCCTGTAGCACCAATCCAGGTCTTCGCCATACATAAAGAATTGTTCATCGAGATACCCTGTTTTGTCAAGCACTTCACGCCTGACCATAATAAAAGCCCCGGACAGCGCTTCGACCTCAGCGACCTCATCCGCATCCAGATAAGTAAGATTATATTTTGCAAAAATTCGGCTTTGCGGGAATATCCTGCTTAATCCAAGCATTCTCGTAAAAGTAATCCATGGAGTTGGGATACTTCTTCTGCAGCTTAGCTGCAGCGAGCCGTCTTCATTTAATATCTTACAACCTGCTGCCCCTGCTTCGGGATATTCCTCAAAAGCCTTGAATACTATCTTAAAGGTGTTCTCCTTTACAATTGTATCAGGATTCAGAAGTAAAATAAACTTGCCTTCCGAGCGTTTAAGAGCTGCATTGTTAGCTCTTGCAAAACCGGTATTCACATTATTCTCGATCAAAATAACATCAGGAAATTTTTCCTTTATCATATCCGGGCTCCCATCATCAGAAGCATTATCAACAACAAATATTTCACTGGAAAATCCGGAGACTGCAAATTGTACTGTCAGTAAAGCTTTTTCAAGATAGTCTTTAGCATTATAACTGACGATTATTATACTTAACTGTACCATAGAATACCGGATTATTGATAAATCAGAAAAAAATATGTCAAATTTTGATATTTAGAAAGAAGGTTAATTATTCAAACAGATGATTTTCAATATGAATGACTTGTAAATTTATAAGCGGCCGAAAATACTTAGGAATCTTAATTTCCATACCATCCAGACAGCTTCCATAATGATCCTTTTTGACATTTTCGACTGGCCCTCAACCCTGTCCACAAAAATGATAGGTATCTCAACTATCCTGAATCCATTTTTCCAAGCTTTGAATGTCATTTCGATCTGGAAAGTATATCCATTTGATTTTATTTTATCAAGGTCAATAGATTCAAGCACTTCTCTTCTGAAGCATTTATATCCGCCGGTAGCATCTTTCAACGGCAGACCGGTTACTATTCTCGTATAAAGATTCGCATAATAGCTCAGGAAAAGTCGTTTTAACGGCCAGTTAACAACTGTGACTCCTTTCAGATATCTGGAACCGAGAACAAGGTCATAGTCTTTTACTTTTTCCAGGAATTCCGGTATGGCTTTCGGATCATGAGAAAAATCCGCATCCATTTCAAATATGTAATCAAATTTATGTTCTATCGCATATTGGAAACCGGTTATATAGGCTTTTCCGAGTCCCTGTTTTCCACCTTCTTTTACAATTAAATGGATACGTGATTCATTTTTCTGCATCTCTTTAACAATTTCCCCTGTTCCGTCAGGTGAACTGTCATCAACAACCAGAACTTCAACATTAATATCCGTATTCAAAACAGCTTCAGTTATTTTGGCTATATTCTCTTTTTCATTGTAGGTCGGTATAATTACCAGCGCTTTCATATAACCTGCCGTATTTATTCCTCGGATTAATATATTATATCAAATTACGAACAAAATTGTTCATTAACAATATCAAATATAAGACCATTAATTATTTCTGTGTAAAGTAAGATAATCTTTTTTGAACAGAAGTAATCCCTTTTCAATCCCGGTCAGTTCAATATTCAGTTCATTTTTTGCCTTCGTAATATCCAATCCGATCTTCAAAGGTCTGACAGCAGCCTGATCCAGTTCATCTGTACTTATTTTCCGTATCAGATCTTCCTTAAGTTTAAAATGTCTGGCAATATTTTGTGTAAAGGTATATCTGTCGATCAAATCCGGACCGGCAATATGATAAACACCACTTTTATCCAGGATAATTATTTTCCAGACACCATTAGCTAAAGATCTTGCTAAAGTAGGATTTCCCCATTGATCTGAAACAATCCTGATCTTTTTCTGCTGTTCCAAATTTCCTATCACCCACGAAACAAAAGACTGCCTGCCCTTTAACATATCGACATCATACAATGTTGATGTTCTGATTATTGCCCAGTCAATACCGCTTGATCTTACAAGATTTTCACTTGCCAACTTGGATTTTCCGTAATAATTCATCGGTGAAGGATTATCTTGTTCTGTATAGATCTCTTTTTTATTGTCAAAAATATAATCGGTTGATAAATGAATAAACTTTGCATTTACTCTTTTGGAAATCTTTAAAAGGTTCTCAACACCAGCAACATTTACCCTCCAGCACTGTTCTTTATCTGTTTCACTTTTATCAACATCTGTGTAAGCGGCAGCGTTTATGATTATTTCCGGTTTAAGTTCATCACATATTGCCTTAATGTCCTTTCTTTTTGTTATATCCAGCTTAACATATTGAAAATTATCGCCGTGAAGAAGTACTTTATCATCAACATCTGTTCCAAGCACAAAAAATCCCTCAGGCATATTTTCAATTATCCTCTGCCCCAGCAATCCATAACAACCGGTAAGAAGTATTCTTTTTGCAGCCATAATAATCTAATTTTTCGGTTTTTATACTGATTTAATCAAGAATAATAAAAATTTAAGGAAAAGGTATCGATTTTTCAATTAAAATATTTTTTAAACGGTGAAGTTCTGAGCTGCTGTATTGAGTTGCTCTGACACCTGATACTTTATTGGCAAATTCTGCACTTTCATAAGGACCTGCACCATTCAGGAAAGCTTTTACAAAAGAAGCGGAAAATACATCCCCGCAGCCTGTGGGATCTTTTATATCACCGGTGGTAAAAGCTGATATACTTTTATGAAACATTCTGCTGCCGGTTCTCCAGCATATAATAACTCCCTTGCTGCCAAGTGTAATTAAAGCGGTTTCTACTCCTTTGGCAAGGAGCGTTTTACCAAATTCCACAAATTCGTTTTTATCTTTTAAATGCCTTCCGGATAGAATACGGGCTTCCTGTTCATTCATCTGTAAAATATCACCGCTATTTTTCCAGTGATCCCATATACCGGCTTTTTTGTAAAATCTTTCGCCTTTGGCCCTGAAACCAAGAAAGATACTGTGAAGATCAACATATACAGGAATTTTCAGTTTTTTCTTCAGCGACCTGAAAGTGTTATAATTCATTTCTATGCCGGATACAAAATTGATCAGTAAAACATCTGCATCCGGAAACGGTATCAGGTCTTTTATTTTGTAAGGCTCCGGAAGGTTTGTAGAGTATTCGGTTCTCTCATTCTGTGAGAAATACTTCAAAACAACAGTATTGTTCTTTCCCGTGTATTTGCTGATATACCCGGTATTAATATTCGGATATTTCCTGAACTCAGTCAGAATTTCATCGTAGTTTATACTTCCGATCCTGCAAACCGGAATTATTTCATCATCCTTGTCAAGAAGCTGAGCTAAGGTGATGAGATTATAAAAAATACCGCCCAGGCCTGTTTTAGGGTCTTCATTTAAGCGAATTATCTTATCGCAGCAGACCGTACCTAAAACCGCAACTGATTTACCGGACATATTTGGTCATTTTAATTTTAATAGAAAAGTACTGTATGATTCTGAACAGAATATACAACACTAAAGTTTGAATCCATTTTTTCTGAATTCTTCTAATTTAGATTGCACTTTTTCATCATTCAAAGCAATGATTCTTGCGGCAAGAACTGCGCTGTTTCTTGCCCCGGGTTTTCCAATGGCTACAGTTCCGACCGGGATTCCTGCAGGCATCTGAACTATTGAATATAAAGCGTCAACACCGCCCAATGAAGAAGCATTCAGAGGCACCCCAATAACAGGCAATTCTGTATGTGCTGCAGCCACTCCGGGCAGATGAGCTGCTAAACCGGCTGCAGCAATAATAACGGAATATCCATTGCCGGATGCATTTTTAGCAAAGGCCGTAGATTCCTCCGGATTGCGATGAGCCGACAGTACTTTAATATCCCATTTAATGCCGAAAAAATCCAGATATTTTCCAGTCTCATTCATTACCTCTCTATCAGATTCACTTCCGATCATTATAGCTACACGTGCCATTAAAAACTCCTCTTTTTATTTCAAAATTTTGCACAGGACTCTTGGTTAACTGATAAATCCAATCAAAAGACACTCAATATTTAGGTTTATTGCAGCATATATATCTTTTGAGTATTAACATATATAAGTAAAATATAATAAAAATTCCGGATTAACAATTTTAAAATAACAAATAATTTATGTTAATTCAATAGCCTTACGAAATTTTATCAGTCCTGAGGTTAAAGGCAATAAAACAGACTGGAACAATTCTCCATTGCAACAGTTAAAATTATTTTGTAAATTTGGTTTCTGTTTTTATGAAATGGAATATCCAGCGAGAGTGGCGGAACTGGTAGACGCGCTAGATTTAGGATCTAGTGGGCTAAGACCTGTGGGGGTTCGAGTCCCCCCTCTCGCACAATATCCTAAATCGTTTATCAACGCTAGATTAAAAGAATAAATATGAATCATACTCTCTTCGTTTGAATCCCTATTTATTCTTCCCAAGCGAAGCGTTCTTTTTTCTTTTAACAAATATCATGTTTTTTGGAAATAGAATGGGGAAATTAGAAAGTGGAAAATGGAGGGCAGTCTATTATACAACATAATTATAAGCTAAATTATTATATTTTTCAACCTGGTCTTTTTTCCATTTCCGATTCTTATTCAATTCTTTCATCATAATTTCTGCGACATCCGGAGCTATTTCAACTGATGCTTTTGCATTTAAGAGCAAAGCCCGGCTGCGCCGAGAAAGAAAATCGCTGATATTAACCGCCATTTCTTCGCGTACCGCCCAGACGACTTCAGCTTTAATATAATCCAAATCAGGATGCAGAATTTCACCCATCTCTTCATTGATCTTTGCTACATTCTGTATCTCAACCGCATCAGACCCGTAGCATGCAAGTTTACCAAAAATCTCTGTATGTTTGTGATAACCGTGAATTTGAATATCTGATGTCAGACATTCAGAATGTTCAAGCTGCCCTACCATGACCGCCTGATCGAGCGTATCCTGTGCCATTTTTCTGTACGTCGTCCATTTGCCTCCCGCAATTGTCACCAGACCGGATTTCGATATGTGCACAACATGCTCCCTTGATATCACAGCAGTACTTCCGGCATCATGGTCCATTACGAGCGGTCTTATGCCCGCGAACATACTTAACACGTCATTCCTTGAAGGATCTTTCGAGAGATACCGGGCTGCATGTTCGAGCAGGAAATCGATCTCCTCATCCATTGGAACCGGTTCAAAGTCAGTTTTTTGAAGGGGGGTGTCGGTAGTCCCGACAAGAATTTTATTATGCCAGGGAATGGCAAATAACACTCTGCCGTCATCTGTGTGCGGAACCATAATTGCGCTATCTCCCGGCAGAAAAGTACGGTCTAATACTATATGAACTCCCTGGCTGGGGCGAATAATAGGATGGCTGCCGGGTTCATCCATTGACCGAATCATGTCAGAATACGGACCTGTGGCATTTATTACAGCTTTAGCATCTATTTGATACTCTTTTCCCGACTCAGAATCTTCGGCAATCACTCCCCTGACAAATCCTGACTTCTTCAGCAGAGCGGTGACCGGCATGTAATTTATCAGGATACCACCCTGTTCTGCGGCGGTTACTGCTATATTTACAACTAATCTGGCATCATCAAATTGACCGTCATAATAAATGACTCCTCCATTCAATCCTTCCTGTTCAATAGTCGGGAGGTGCTCGAGTGTTTCTTTTTTTGAGATGATCTCTGAGTGGCCAAATCCTTCCTTTCCTGCAAGTATGTCGTAAATTTTCAATCCTATCCCATAGAACGGACCCTGCCACCAGTCATAACTGGGAACTATAAAGCGCAGATTATGTACAAGATGCGGCGCATTTCTCCTCAGAATTGCCCGTTCCTTCAACGCCTCCATTACAAGCGATATATTGCCCTGCTGCAGATACCGGACACCTCCGTGAATAAGTTTTGTGCTCCTGCTCGAAGTACCTTGGGCAAAATCTATTTTTTCCAGAAGGAGAGTTTTATATCCCCTTGAGGCGGCATCGAGAGCGATACCGGTACCTGTGGCTCCACCTCCAATAATCAAGACATCCCATATTTCCTTCTCTTCAACCCTGTTTATCATCTCATTACGTTTCATTTTATGTATCTCTTTAAAATATTCCTGATATATTTTATTGCTGAAGAAATTCTATTTGCAGAATACTTATATCCCTGGTATACTCTCTCCCTGATACTTTTGGCTAGAAATCCATCAATAACAGATGACATTTCAGGAGTCCTCAAATACCCGAAAGATTTATGCGGATTTTTTTTACCGTCCATATCGTAATCATTATAGACTAACACATCTTCTGCTAACAATCCTTTACTGTTCTCCCCGTAATCATCGGAGAGAGTATGATCGAGTGCTACCTTGTCCTCGATATCCGACATATTGAACCATTTTTCGAGTATACTTTCAGGTGCGTGCGGCTTTTTGATCCTGTGATCTTTTTTCTTTTGTTCAGCAAATGCACGTCCCACGATCACGGGAAAACCGAGAGGTGAACCTATGGTCACGAATGTATTTACAGACAGATCATTCTTCAGATTTGAAAGAACATCAAAAGCGATTATAGATCCCATTGAATGAGCAATTAAAAGAACCTTATAATCTTTATACTGTTCCAATTTATTAATTAAACGATTCTGGATCATTTCCCTTGCCGAGCACTCAGGATTTTTTACAGAAGCGCAATTCTCACCATAATAAGTCTCCAGGTCCAAATAAAAGTGGTATATAAGCTTATCCGTAACATTCTTGAAATTAATACTCATATCATCATTCAGGAAAATTTTGTCGATTTGTTCTTCAATGTAACTAAGCATTTTTATCCTGAGTGAATTTCTATCTCTCTCTTCTTCTAAGCTTCCTTTCGTGTAATGTTCGTTCAGAAATAACGGATCATCTTTATCATTAATGAGTGGGTTAAGAGGTTCGGAGTAAATTTCGTCTGCCCAGTAAACCATATCGAACGGGATAGGAAACTTATTCTTCCCGTTTCTCTCCATTCCTTCATGTATCGAATTTTTCCACCACTCTTTTAATAATTCCTGAGACGGCTTATTACCAAGACCATGTATTCCTAATATTATCTGTTTCATCCTGTATCAATCTCATAATCGAAGACTATTATTAACATAAAGTCATCCATTCTCTCAGAAGAATGTCGTTAGAGAATTTCGGACTGATTTGCTTATAAATTAAGAGATACTTTTAACATATCCAAATAATTTTTTCTTTCGTTTTATTTGTTGAGGCATTTTCAAATAAGTGCAGAATCTTATGGAGATAATGGCATATAGGATTTAGTGGGCTAATACCTGTGGGGATTCGACTCCCCCTCTCGCACATAGAGTAATACAGAATAATCCCCGGAATGCTTTTATAATACAGATAAATACTTGCTGTATTAACAATTCTTACTTTGCCTTCTCAATTTTTGTAATTGCTCAAATTATTATTAATCTTCTTACCTATATGAATATCAGAATCTCTTTTTTCCAGTTTGGATCATAACCTGATATATTTAATTCCATTATCTTCAATATTTAAGTCTCAAAATCATATTTCTGAATTATTATTGATTTCAACACCCTATTGCACAGATTTTGCAACATATATAATTAAAGATTATTCGGATAGATGAATGATCATAGCGTTGAATTATTTTATACACCAAAAAACGCATTTGAGGATTTTTGAACAGTATTTGAGAAATGAACAGTACTAAATTTTGAATCAGGCTGTAAGTTTTGCGTTACTATAGGTTGTGTAATTTATCTTAAATGCTTACAAATTCAATTTGTAAGTGTTTTCTAAAGAAAGCTGCTTAAGTGGATAAAAAAATCTTTGTTTCAGCATCAATTCATAATAAAAAGACCGCAAACGACTATATTCTACTGTTCATTGTGAGCTTTATAGTCTTTTCTTTGATCTTTCCTGATACAATATTAGGGCAGATGAACATTGAAGATCTGCGTAAAATGTCCTTCGAAGAGTTAATGAATGTTGAAATAATCACTGCAGGTAAAACATCTCAAAAGATCAGCGATATCCCCGCAAGTGTTATACTCATTACAAGAAAAGAAATTGAAAAGTACGGCTATACCGGTCTGGATGAAATTTTGGAAAATATTCCAGGATTATTCAATATTAATGACTATTGCAATGATATGGCAAACCTGGGAATCAGGGGATTCTGGGGCGGAATTGAAAACAGCAACATATTTTATATGATCAACGGAGTAAATCAGGTACTTGATCTTACTTCAGATTATTGGATTCTAAAGATCGCTGTGCCTGTTGAGGCTATCGACAGGATCGAAGTAATAAGAGGACCGATGTCTATCATGTACGGCAGCGGGGCATTTTTCGGCGCAATAAATATTATTACTAATGAACAAAACAAAAATGAATCGGAAACTATATTTTCAGGTTCAATCGGCTCAGAAAAAACAAGAAAACTCTATTTCAGATCATCGGGGAATAAAGATGATATCAGTTATACAATTAATTTTTCAGATCTTGATTCTTATGGAATAGATGAATCCTATTCCAGAATGGTCCGCCAACCTTCAATACTGCCTTCATACGGGATCTCTGCTGATCAAAAAACCGGCAGCACACTTGAATTAGATCAAAAATATTTCAATTTTTCCGGAAGCTTCAGAGATATCACCCTGGATATTGGATTTTCACAGGCAGAAAAAGGTCTGATGTATTTATTTCCATCGCTGCCCGGAGGCAGTCCGGAACGAGTTAATTCCACGTCTGCATCCCTGGGATATAAAAAAACAATTAATGAAGATCTTTCAATTAAAGGCAGGATCGGTTATTTCAATGACAGGAATTTTGCAAGGTATAAAATACTCTCAAATGATTTTTATGGAATGCAGCAGACTGAGGGCAGAGCTTATGAAGTCGAATTTAATGCTGTTTATAAACCATCGTATGATCTTGGTATTTCCACTGGATTACATGCAAGAAGTGTAGTAGAAGCATATAACATGTATGATCTGCCGTCATACAATTTATCATATCTGACAAATGCAAATAATTATGTTGAAAAAAATGACAGGATTGAAACACGTTCTTTTTTTACTGAAGCAGACTACCATCCCTTTAAGAACACACAACTGATAGGCGGTCTGCGGTTCGAACAGATGCCTGCATACAGGATCACTAATAAATCTGCGATGGGAACCGGCGAATTGAACAGAGTATCCGGTAAGTATGAACATGAAAATATTGAAGTGATCCCGAGATTTGCCTTTATACATTCCGTCAATAATACTAATATTCTCAAAATTTTATACGGGCAGGCGACAAACAGACCATCATTTTTTCATAATACAACTAACGCTGTTAATCCAGCCTTTGATGTTCTTGAACCGGAAAGGATAAGTACATTTGAGATAAACTATATTTCTGCTTTCCATTCTAAGTTTACTTTTAATATCAGCTGCTTCAGAAATTCCTTAAACAATCTGATAAAAAGGACAAGCAAAATCGACGATAATGGCGATTATGTTTCCTATTTCAGAAACTTTGGGAAAATGCTTACCAATGGAGCTGAAGTCTCAATTTCGATCCGGCCCATAGATGATCTCTCAATGGAATTAAGCGGTTCATATCAGAAAACAGAAGATAACAGCCTGGGTATGAAAGATATTGAAGCAGCTTACTCTCCAAAACTGTTAGGCTACTTAAAGGCGATCTATCAGATCAATAATAACAGCAGCCTTGGTCTTACAGGCAGTTATGTGGACAAGATGCATACTTTCTATGACACCACACCGTTAGATCTGCTGGATCCGAATTCTCCTTCTGTTGGCAGGATAGGTGACAGATCACCGGACTATTTTAATATTGGAGCAAATTTGAGAATTGAAGAACTCTTCTCGGAAAAATTATTCTGCAGCCTGAGAGTCTCCAATATTTTGGACACGGAGATACGTTATCCAACGACCACAAATAACACATGGGCGGATAGAGGAACATTGGGACACGGACGGTTTTTCATGTTCACTATGGGATACAAGCATTAAATTTTCCGGAATTCCTCTAAAATTCTTTCAGACAATGTATAATTTTGTTATATTCCATCAGTATCTGTATTAAAATTTTTAATAATCACATCTTTTGTAATCTTCAGACTGTAATAAAATATTTAAAATCAAATAAAGGGGGTTTTAATGACTTTTCAGGTCAACCGCCGCCAGATGCTGAAAACCGGAGCTGCCGCAATTGCCGGATTATCATTGTCCTGCAAAAAAGAAGCTCTTGAAAAGCTGGCTTTTATTGATTTTCCGACTGTAAGTGATGTTATCCTGCTCGACCAGAATGAGAATCCTTACGGCATATCCCAGAAAACACAGCAGGCAATAATCGACGCAATGAAATTTGCAAACCGCTATCCTGAGAGCCATCAGAACGAGCTGAAAGAGCTGATTGTAAAAAGAGAAAACGTGGAAACAGAAAATATTACGATCGGTGCAGGGGCTACCGAAATTTTCCGGTTATCAGGGATACTGTACGGACTGAACGGTGGTGAGATCATTACAGCCGATCCGACTTATTTCGGGTTCAAAAGCTATCTTGAAAGAATAGGCGGAAAATTAAAAATGGTCAAGGTCGACGGAGAATACAAACACAACCTCGATGAAATGGCAAATCAGATCACCGATGAAACAAAGATGGTCTATGTCGTCAATCCGAACAATCCGGTCGGAACGATAGTCAATTCTGACGAACTCCGCTCGTTCTGCAAGGAAGTATCCAAAAAAGTCCCGGTGTTCGTTGATGAGGCATATCATGAATTTGTTGATGATCCCGGGTATTCTTCGATGGCCGACCTGGTTAATGAAGACTATGACATCATCGTTGCCCGTACCTTCTCAAAGGTCTATGGATTAGCAGGAATGCGTGTTGGTTTCGGGATCGCCAATAAAAAAACGGCTGAGAAATTCAACAACATCCAGACAAATTTTGCGCCGTGCAGTGTAACCGCCCTTCGAGCCGGTATAGCCGCGTATGAGGATAAGGGATTTATCAATGACTGCTTGCAGAAGAACCGGGAAGTGCGCATCTATCTGATAGATGAACTAAAAAAACTGGGATATTTTCACATCCCCTCGCACACAAATTTTGTTATATTCAGGACAGATAAAAAAGCTGTAGAGTTCAGGGACGAAGTTCTCAAACATAATGTAAGGATACGCCCGTTCGAATTTCATGATGAACAGTGGGTCCGTGTAAGCATGGGGACCATGAACGAGGTTCAGACTCTTGTTTCGGTGCTTAACAAAACGGCTTAATTCAGGATAAACTAAATACTTTCATATTCTCAGGAGGGAATAATGAATTTTAGAAAATTCTTATATATACTGTTAACAATTTTAGCGCTTACTTCAATTTTTTCCAATTGCTCCAAATCCAAATATCCTGAAGGATTGTTTGCAGAGTTATACACGAATAAGGGTCTGATAGTTCTGAACCTGGAGTTTGAAAAAACTCCCCTGGCAACTGCAAATTTTGTCGGCTTATCCGAAGGGACTATCGACAATACAGCCTTCCCTGCCGGAACTCCCTTTTTTGACGGAACTGTTTTCGGCCGTGTTGTTCCCGGACATGTCATTCAGGCTGGAGGGCCAAAAGACGGAAACAGCAGGGGCTGCGGATACACATTCCCAAACGAGATCGACCCGGAACTCAGTCACGGGAAGGCAGGAATGTTAGGTGTGGCGAACGGCGGCCCGCACACTAATGCAAACCAATGGTATATAACTCTCGATGACCGGTCATATCTGGATGGAGATTATATTGTCTTCGGTAATGTGATAGAGGGAATCGAAGTAGTGTTCTCAGTTGTTCAGGATGACTACGTTGACAGCGTTAAGATTGTCAGGATAGGAAGCAAAGCGGAAAGTTTTAAACCGGTTACCGAAACATTTAATCAAATGATAGAGACCGCAAAAGAGACTGTCAGGATCGCAGAGGAGAACAAAAAGAAGGAAGAAGCTGCAATAATCGCTGAAAACTGGCCGGAAGCCGTTACACTGGATAACGGAATGAAATACATTATCTTAAACGAAGGAAGCGGCAGCAAGCCTTCGGATGGATCTGTACTTACCGTTCAATATGAAGGACAGTTCCTGAACGGTACAAAGTTTTACAGCACAGCGGAAAACGGTGCGCCTGCATACTCGGACAAAGCAGAACCTTTTGAATATACTGTCGGACAGACCAGTGTGAACAGAGGATTTGATGAAGCGTTGATGGACATGAAAAAGGGTGAAAAGCGGCTGATCATTCTTCCCCCTGAACTTGCCTACAGGCAGAGAGGATTTTACGGCAGAGATGTTGAAGGACAAAAACGATTCCACATCTCGCCGAACACAACGGTCGTGTATACAATAGAATTGCTGGACATAAAATAATAAAATTATCTCTCTGAAACAAAAAAGCCCGGTCTTAAGACCGGGCTTTTTCCGTATAAATTCATTTTGTCTATAGATATCTTTCCATGATCACATTAATATGATGCATCACATGTCCGGTCATGATATAGGGAATAGCCCGTACGGTGAGTTCATGACCGTCTGCGAGTCCACGGCTGGTGAGCATTTCCCCGGTCATACCTTTCAGCATAACAAGATTGGACATCCTCAGAAACCTGAATTCATCGGAGATCGATTTTAGCGTCCGGTTATCGAAATTCCCCAGTTCGACATAAACATTCTCGTCTATTCCCGGATGAGGTCCCTGATCACCTCTGCTAATTTTGAACATATTTCCGGCGAACTGCCGCTCCTCATCATTAAGATGTCCCATTACCTCCTTGATGCTCCACTTCCCCTCGCCGTACCGGTAGTTTCCCTTCTCTTCCCCGATCCCATCCAGCAGTTTGGTTACCGACTCAAGCTGTTCCTCGAGAATATCAAGTATATCTCCCTCCGGCACAAGACAAATGTATTTGTTTGCATAATATTCGGTGTATTCCGACGGTTCCGGTTTCCACATAAGTCCGCTCCTCTATATAAGTATCCTTAATTTTATTTTCCGTTAATTTATGGAATTTGGAGAAATTTATCAATGGATTAATTATTGATATTTAATTCCATTTTGACAGACACGTCGCCTTTGGCGTACCAAGGAATGTCTGTCTTAGATTCTGAAACAAGTTCAGAATGACAGAGGAGAAAACAGGAATGAAATCAACCTTTCAAAATTTGAAGTTTTTTTATTGTTTTTATGAGAAACAATTTTATTTTAGTAGCGTTTAATATCTTAACATCCAATTCCAAATAAGAATTAAGTACTATTCAAGAGTTATTTATGAAAATAATCAGTATAATGATCTTTGCAGTGCTGTTATTGAGCGTTTCCTTATGTTTTGCACAGGAAAATAAAGCAGAACAGATACTGAAGGAAAAGCAAGAACGTGTTAGACTTTTAATAAAAGGATTAACAAATTTTTCAATAGATGAAGATCTTTATGAGACTATGCGCGCTCAAGCGGCAAATGATCTTGGAATTTATAAAGATACTTCAGCCGTTATGCCATTAATAGATAGACTGCTAAATGATAAGTATACCGATGTCCGAAAATCATCTGCCATGTCTCTTGGTTTAATTGGGGATAAAAGAGCAATTCCTGCATTATATGAAAATCTGGAATACAAAAATCCCAGAGTACAAACAGAAGCCGCAACTTCATTAATAAGATATTTTGGTAAAGGTTCCGATGAGAAAATTCTATCAAAGTTAGAGAGTATTATTCTTGGAAAGGATATGGAGAAATGGGATATGACCGGATCTTACCCTATACATTGGGGAACTGATGGTGAAGAGGAAGCGAAAGAGAAAGCCCGCCGTATTGCAATCAGTATATTATGTGAAATAAAAACCGCAAGAGAAAGAGCGATTAGAATACTTGAATCTTTAGCCAATGATCCTAATGAAAAAATGAGAGAAAAGGCTCTTCAAGCACTCAAGAATATCAAAAAATAACACATCCTATTATATTCGGATTAAATTAAGACATTATTTTAGACTAAGAATTATACTTTTTTGACATTCATGTCTCCAGAGACAGACATGAATGTCTGTCCTACTATGTTTTGAAATTATCCCACAAGAAAAGCGGGGTTTTTAGGCCCCGCTTTTTGATATTAAGCACCTGTCCTTTGGATCATTTTGAGAACGAAAGGTTGATGATCGGGAAGAACTTGAACCGTTCGGCTGCTTTATTGATGTTAACAAATCCGAGCTGAACACCGTGCAGTCTGTCAGCGATATTCACAAAACCAAGCTGCAGCCCCCTGACCGATGCCGATCTGTTATAAAAACCCATCTGGATACCATGTGATTCCCCGGCATTGATATTTACCAGTCCGTCCTGAAAACCAAGAAAATCGCCCATTACTTTGTTCACCAGTCCATGCTGATATCCGGTCATGTTCCCGTTGAGAATATTGACAAATCCTAAATCCACACCGGTCAGGTTTTCATTGACACCGTAGACAAAATTCAGCCTGATACCTGATATGGATGTCTCTGCCTTATGAACCTGCAGAGGATGCCAGACCGAGAATTGAAAAGGTTTCTCCCCGTTCTGAGCAAAAATTGAAGACGGTAACATTAATAATACTACAATTGCAGCACAAAATAAAGATCTGATCCTCATGATCCACCTCTTAAGATTAAACTTTAATTTACTTTTTTATCAGCCTGCCTGCACTTGATCTGCTTACGGATGTTTTGGGATCGCCCTTGTAATACACGCTTCCGGCGCTGCTTATACTTGCATTAAGTGTCTTTGTTGCATAAACTTCTGCATCCCCGGCACTGCTTGCCCCCACTGTCGTACTTTCGGTGATCAGGTCGAATGCTTTCAGGTCCCCGGCAGAAGAGACAGTCACATCATGTGTTTTTGCACTACCGCTTATCCGGAAATCTCCTGCGCTTGACAGATTCGTCTCGATTGTTTCCGCATCGATTTCGATCGTCATATCCCCCGCACTGCTTACACTGAACCTTACATCATCAGCTGTAAATTTTCCCTCCCCTATTATATCTCCTGCACTGCTTGTTGACAGGGATTCCAGGTCCCTCATGGTGATCCGGACCTCAAGTTTAAAATCCTTAAGCCTTACCTCGCTCTCTTTCCCAATATGGAATTTACCGCTTTTTACCTCGGCAACGATATATTCCATAATATTATCATCCACCGAAAGTGAAACACTCTGATTGTTTCCCTGTTTCACATATACTTTACCGGCAGTGCTGAAATTGACTGAATTAAACTCTGACAGATCGAGATTTTTAGTAATGATATTTCCCGATCCCTCGATCCTTTCGCCCGTCATTTCATTGATGATTGCCTTGCACTGAAAACCCTGAAATATCAGTGCAGTAAAGACTAAAACGATTATTTTACGTACCACAACATTACTCCTTAAATTATTAACTTTAAATTACACTCAACTTTTTATGCAAGTTATATGCCAATACTAATCTTTTTGATTTTATTCAGGTAAGTTTAAATAATATATAGTATTAGATACTGTTTTTTTACAACAATGTTGCAATAATACACGTGTGAGCATTGTATTTTGCCGAAAAATGAAAGAATTGCAAAAAATCCGGATCAGGATAAGGAATCCCGTCATTTTATATCACCGAACGGGCTTTTATCGGATTCCGAGTATTCTACGGTATACACCGTACCGGCGATCTTCCAGCCGTCTTCGGTTTTAAGAAGATTAAAGACATCCACACCTGTATGGCTGAATTCTCCGTTTATGTGGAAATCGTATTTTGTCCATACTACAGCCAGATTACCATGGACTTCCACATCCGGATCGAACATACGTTCGAGATAATCCACCTCCTGGGTTTTCAGATTTTCCGTGAACTCTGAATGGGGAATAAACCTTATTGACCGCCCGGAACTGTCCTCTCGTATGGAAGCAAACTGCCCTTCAGCCAGGAGAACTGATTCGGCAAGCCCGGCATCTTTATTTGACATAGCATCAAAGAAAGACTGGACAGCTTTCAGGATTTCTTTTTCTTCAGAACCTGAATTTTCACAGCCGAAGCAGACACATAATGCTGATAGGACAAAAGTGATAATAATAATCCTGCAGTGCAAATATTTCATATAAATTCTCCTCAGAAAACACAGATTCCGGATCCCTTCAGAGGCGGACAGTCAAGTCCGGACAAACAAAAAGTTTGTTTTTATATATTTTTGTTTATTCCAACTATTTAACTTAATCCGGAGTAATTTAATCCGCAGAATGTACCTTAAGATCTTTCGATTAGAATCTTCGCCCCGTCGGGGACACTCTTCAGCACGGAGACATCATCCAGTACTTTTCCGATGATATTAACCGGGCTTGCGGCACGCGGTTTGTCGTCTGTACTTGCAGGTGTCCTTCCGAAAAAAATGCAGAATGCGTTCCCGACCGGCCAGAAACCCAGTTCACCTACTTCTACATCCGCACGGGCATCACTCTCCTGCCCTGCATCAACCGGGATCTCAAAATATATTTCATCTCCCCATGTATTGACGTATCCTTCTATCGGCAGAGCATTAACGATCGCTTTAGCGGTGGGGCTGTTGTTCAGTTCTGCATTAACGGTAATATTTTCAGCTGTAATTTTTATTCCGGACATTACTTGACCTTTTTATAATTTTACTTTTTACCCATTTCCACGGAAATAACATGGAAACTTCTTTCTTATATTTACTGTATTCCTCTCCGAATTCACTTGTCAGTTTCTTTTCCTCAAGGAGTGTTCCGATAATCACATACACAGAAAGGAAAATTTTCGTTAACAGTATTGCCGAATTCCATTCCCTGTTGACTGACCAGACAAATATAATCGCTGCAAAATACCAGGGATGACGCATAACCTTGAGCATACCCGACCGGCTTAATTTTCCTGAACCTGTCAGAACGGTGTTTGTGTTACCTGATCTTATCTGGTTGACACCAAATAATTCCTGCATATTGTAGCTTTTTGATCCGGCGAAGAACAATAAGAGCGAAAAAAGCAGAAAAAACAGCTGTAAGGCATACCAGATTCCTTCAAATCTGAAAAGTACCGGATATTCAAGTGAACGTTCATATATCAATACCAGTACTATTGTGACCAGGGAAAGTACATTGTAAAAAAATCGGTAAAACCTGAAAGATTTCCCTGTCTTTTTCTCAGCATAATCCAGAAACTTCAGTGATATCAATCCGCTGTGCAGAGAACACCAGATCAGCCAGAATACCGCTAATATAACCAAATCCATCAATACTGTCTTTTCTGCATAATCACCTAAGCAGTTTTAGCGAGATATTTCACTCCTTCAAGAAGTGTATCGATATCCTTCATCGAAACGAAAATATTCGTGGATACGCGAACGCCTCTTGTCCCGGCACTGTCACTCCCGATCGTCCTGATAACGATGTTATACTTTTCTCTCAGATAGTTAACGATATACCCGGCATCGACATTATTTATTGAAAATGCGGTCAGACCGGCGGCAAGATAAGGATCGTTCTTAATATGAAGTTTTACACCTGTGATCTTTGCGAGTTCTTCTCTTAAATAACTGCCCAGTGTCTGGATCCTTCTCGCGACTCTTGATTTTCCGATATGATTATGGAATTCCACGGCCTCACCGAGCGCTTGTATCAATGGATCTGCCCTCTGGCTCAGTGTCTCGAATTTCCTGGCTGATTGATGAGTATCCCAGCCTGAAGAAGCTGTCGTTGGCCAGAGCCTGTCCTGTATTTCCTTCCGGACATAAAAAACACCGGCTTCCGGAGGAGCGCCGAACCATTTATAGGGGCTCGTACACCATCCGTCTATGCCGAGTTCATGCATGTCCAGATTCAGCATTCCCAGCCCGTGGGCGCTGTCGGCAAGTACGAGGATATCTCTCTCATGTGCGAACTCGCTTAATTCCTTCATCGGAGCAATAAGCCCGGTAATAAAGATTGTGTGACTGATGGATATAACCTTAGTCCGGGATGTAACAGCCTTTTTGAAAGCATCTACTACATCTTCCACACTGTTCACAGGAAAAGGAAGCTGAACTTCTGTAACCTTAATTCCATAACGTTTTTCCTTTAACCTCCATGGGTGGATCCCGCCGGGATGTTCGAGGTTCGACATAAGTACTTCGTCCCCTTCCTTCAAGTCGAGACCGTTCGCAAAGAAATTCATTCCTTCGGTCGTATTTCTTACGATCGCAACTTCATCGAGACCTGCACCAATAAATCTTGCCACTTTTTCCCTGACACCGTCCCTCAATGAAGAGAGATAAAGGTATGCGTCGCAGGGCATTTTGAGATGCACTTCAAAGTTCGTCATCAAAGTGTTAAAAACCGGCTCCGGCATAGGGCCAACCGTTCCGTTATTCATGTGGATCAGTCCGTCTTCAAAAAGATAGTGTTTCCTTACTGCATCCCAGTAAACTCCGTCCGGAGAAACCTGGTATTGCTGATCGAGTTTTCTAAGGCTTTCATAAACGGCGGCATTCAGATCGTTCATTGCCGTAATCGATAATGCAGTGCCCCCTATCATGCTTTTAATGAATCTTCTTCTGTCCATACGCAAGACCTCCTGCATAAAATTAGTATATGTTGTTGTTGTACTTATTTTTTATAGACTACTTTTCCTCCTACTATCGTATAATCAACCTTTGCCTGCATTATTTCTTCGTGCGGAATAGTCATAAGATCCTTATCATAAATAACCATATCACCCAGATAATTCTTTTTGATCATACCTTTTCTATCCTCGGTGAATTCAGCGTATGCAGCGCCCAAGGTATAAAGCTCGATCGCTTCCTCCATAGTAATTTTCTGCTCCGGAAACCATCCGTCTCCCGATTCTCCCATGCGGTCTTTACGCGTGACCGCTGCATAAAGGCCTTCAAGCGGATCGAGGGGTTCCACACCGTAATCAGTGCCGAATGCTATCTTTGCTCCGGTGTCGAGAAGGCTTCTCCATGCATAAGCATATGTGCATCTCTCGAGACCTATCCTCTTTTCAGCAAATCTTTTGTCGGTAATACAGTGAGTCGGCTGCATCGAAGCCACGACACCAAGTTCAGCGAACCGCGGCACATCATCTTCGATCAATATCTGCGAATGTTCGATCCTATGCCTGTGATCTCTGTTCCCATGCAGTTCGAGAGCTTTCTCGATCGCATTCAGTGACAGATGATTACCTTTATTCCCGATCGCATGTATCGCCACCTGAAAACCCAGCCTGTCCGCTTCAACAATGATTCTTTCAAGTTCTTCGTACTCCTGAAATGGAAGCCCCAGTTTATCGGGCTCATCTGTGAATGGTTCAAAAAACACGGCCGTACCAGATCCGAGAGTTCCGTCAATATGACCTTTGAGTGCTCCCAGCCGCACCCAGTTATCCTCCGGCGGATACTTCTTTCTCAACTCCACATAACTTTGCATAATTTCATCGGTCAGATAATCGAGCCTCTGGCCGACGGATACTCTTAATGTCAATTTGCCCATTTCGCGAAATTTATCATAGATACCAAAGCTGCCTATCGGTATATGGATTGAAGTAACACCGAGCCTTCTTGCCATTTCAAATGCAGTCTCCCATCCCTCCATCTGGCGTTTTTCTTCCTCTTCGGGAGTGCGTTCGACTTCGACGGCATTATACCTTATCAGGCTTCTTGCCAGTTCTTTGATAATTCCCGTAGGTTCACCGGTAACCGGGTCCTTCTGTATTTCACCCCCGGGCGGATCAGGTGTATCTCTGGTGATCCCGGAAGCTTTCAAAACATAGCTGTTTACAAGAACCGAATGACCGTCGGCACGCGATAGTGATACAGGATTATTCGGTGAAACATGGTCGATAAGTTCCTTGGTAGGCCATTGTTTATTAGTGAACATTTCATGTTCCCACCTGCCGCCTCTGATCATCTGACCCGGCTGGGCTTTGGCAACCGCTTCCCGGACTTTTTCGGTAATTACATTCGGATCAGTTGTATAGCGCAGATCGATGTTATCCGGATCTATTCTCCTCCAGTGGACATGCGCATCATTTAATCCCGGTATCAGCAGTCTACCTTCGGCATCGATCACTTCAGTTTGACCGTCTTTTATGTATTTCTGTATATCTTCATTTGTTCCTACATCGACAATGAATTCACCTTTTACGGCAACAGCCTGGGCGCGCGGATTATCCTTATCTATCGTAACGATCTTAGCGCTCAATATCACAAGATCGGCCGGTTCAGTCCCACAGCCCTGGAATCCGAATAAAAGGACTGAAACAATTATCAATTCTAATACTTTTTTCAGCATAATATTTCCTTTAAATAATAACCAATTGTTTACTTTTTTACAGATCAAGATACATCCAGTCCCTGGAATAGGGAACACTGCTCTGCAAAATACCTTTATTTGCTGCAACCAGCAGTCCGTCACTCGGATTAAATCCAAAACCGTTCTCCGGATCATAAAGGCCGGGCTCAACGCTCCATGTCATTCCTTCTTCCAGGATAGTCGAATCTCCAAGAGCCAGCCACGGCGCCTGATGCCCTTCCATTCCTTCTCCGTGAGCAGGACGGTGATAAATATAATTTTGCATACCGTTTTCGACCTGGTATTTGTGGATATTCTCCGCAACGGAAGCGCATGTCACACCTGCTCTGGATTCTTTTTCCTGGATATTCACACATTCAGTAACAACATCCCAAACCTTATCCCTGTGGTCTGTTGACGGCAGTATCTGGAAATACCTGTACAGCTCACCGCCGTGTCCTCCAATCCTGACACCGCCGGATATCTGAAGAGCATCACCTTTTTCGATCTTTTTGTAATAGAACTGGTTAGGGTGTGGATAGGCTGTCGCAATACCTGTCCGGCAGCTTATACCGACGGAAATTCCCACTGCATTATGGGGTTTGCCGTCATGCGGTACATCATTCAAAATCATGTCGATCCCGTATTTTTCGGCTGCATTCGCCACATCATAATCTGTCAGATCAGTACCGTAAGTTAGAATATAATCTCTCGCATAAGCATGGATCTTGCTGAAATAATTATAAGCGCGCTGAATCAGAGCTATTTCCTCTTTTGTCTTTACCATTCTCATCTTAAGACATTTATCGGAGATCGTGACAAATTTAGCTCTCGGCAGGACTTTCTTCATAATGTTCATCTGTGATGGCGTCGGCTCAAAATCCAGACCTATCGTCTCATTTGCAAATCCGCGGGATTTTACACCTTCCATTACCCATTCACGCAGATTTACTGTGTTTCCGGTGTGGACAATTCCCTGGTTAGGAAAAGCTCCGTCCGCATGAAGATAATCGAAGTAATAGTCCAGGTCTGTAGCCCACCATGAAGTTATAAGGTCCCTGTCGAGCCCGGGGGCATACCAGTAAATTGCGTCTTCATCAACCGGAAGAAGAACATTAAACGGTCTTTCCGTGGTTGAATGAAAAAGTCCGGTGTAATAGATTATATTCCATCTGTCGCTTAAAATCACTGCTTTTATACCATCATCCCGCACCTGTTCTTTAAGACGCGCAACAGTTCCCTTGTACCATTCCAAGGGCAGTCTGTCAAAATCCGCAGGTACCGGATGGTCCGGATCAGGTCTCAATAATGATTCGGAATCACCGGAAACAGTTTTTGTGACCGTACATCCGGTGCCTACCAACCCGGCTCCGACTATTCCGCTTCCGGCAGTTTTTAGAAAATCTCTTCTTTTGATACTCATTTTATTCCCCTGGTTATATTATAATCATTTATCATTCAATTTTTTGTCGGCAAATCATCATGCAAAGCCTTGCGGCAAACAAAACTCAGTATTTTTGTCACATTCTATATTAATAGAA
>JBHPLC010000120.1:0-4590 GCA_042564455.1 Candidatus Zhuqueibacterota bacterium
TCCGGGCTTTTTTATTTACCGGAATCCTTATTTTATCGCAAGTTCCCAGACCTCATCGATCGTTTCCACAGGAATTAATTTTAGATTTCTCAGGATATTATCAGGCACTTTTTCAAGATCGTTCATATTTCTTTTCGGCAGTATAACAGTTTTAATTCCCGCTCGTTTTGCTGCAATAACTTTTTCCCTCACCCCACCAACCGGCATTACTTTTCCCCGCAAGGTAATCTCACCTGTCATTGCAATATCATGTTTGACAGGTTTCCGGGTCAAAAGCGAGGCAATAGAAGTTGCCAGAGTCACTCCTGCAGAAGGACCATCTTTTGGAGTCGCCCCTGCCGGAACATGAATATGAATATCGGTTTTATCAATAACTTTATGATCTATTTTCAATATATCTGCCTGGGACCTGATATAACTAAGAGCTGCTCTGGCAGATTCCTTCATAACATCTCCCAACTGTCCGGTAAGTATGAATCCTTTATTCCCGCGCATCAGTACGGATTCAATATAAAGTACCTCACCGCCGACAGGTGTCCATGCCAGCCCTGTTGCAACTCCGATCTCATCTTTTCGCATCGCTGATTCTGAATAAAATCTTCGTTTACCCAGTATTTTGGATACTTTTTCTTTGTTGATCTTAACATCCTGTTTTTTACCGGTCGCAAAATTTCTGGCAATTTTTCTGCAGACAGTACCAATCTGCCTTTCAAGATTTCGTACACCGGCTTCCCGCGTATAACCTGCAATGATCTCATAGATCGCCGGAACCGTATACTGAATATTTTCCGGTTTCAATCCGTTTGCTTCGATCTGCCGGGGTACCAGGTATTTCTGTGCTATTTTCACTTTTTCATCGTTGATATAACCGGGAAGCTGAATGATTTCCATTCTGTCTCTCAGGGGCGGAGGTATCGGGTACAGCTCATTTGCCGTCGCTATGAACATTACGTTAGACAGATCGAAAGGAACCTCTATATAATGATCGGAAAATGTAAAATTCTGCTCCGGATCAAGTACTTCAAGCAGTGCAGAAGAAGGATCACCTCTGAAATCCGTTCCTATCTTATCCACTTCATCAAGCATTATTACCGGATTATTTGATTTCAGTTTTTTGATCGTCTGCACGATCCTGCCGGGCAGGGCTCCCACATAAGTTCTTCTATGCCCGCGTATCTCTGCCTCATCTCTGATCCCGCCTAAGGACATTCTCGCAAATTTTCTGCCCAGAGCTCTTGCGATCGACTGCCCAAGAGAAGTCTTTCCGACCCCGGGCGGTCCGACAAAACATAATATCGGGCCCTTCAGATCCTTTTTTAATTTTCGGATAGACAGGTATTCTACTATTCTGTCTTTTATATCATGAAGCCCATAATGATCCTCTTCAAGAATTTCTGCCGCCTGTTCAATATTCAGTCTGTCTTTTGTCGAGATCTTCCACGGAAGGCTGACCAGCCAGTCAAGATAATTCACAGATACAGAGTATTCCGATGCAGCCGGATTGATTCTTTTCAAACGGTCCAATTCTTTTTCAGCAGCTTCCCTGGCTTCTTTTGGCATTTTCGCTTTTTTGATCTTCTCAGCGAATTCCTTGACTTCTACCGGGACATTCTCATCCTCCCCAAGCTCCTTCTTAATTGCTTCAAGCTGCTTTTCAAGGAAAAAACGTCTTTGTTTCTGATCGAATTCACTTGAGATATCAGACTGTATCTTGTTTCTGATCTCAAGCATCTTCAATTCTTTTTCCATAATTGAAAGAAGAGTTTTCAATCTGGATTCTATGTTGTTTTCCTTAAGGATCTTTTGTCGTTCGCTGATATCGATCTTTATATTTGAAGCGATAAAATCCGCAAGAATGGACGATTCTTCGATATTCATCGCAGCCGTTAATATTTCTTCCGGCATATCCTGGTTAGCCTGTGCTATCTTTTCAAAAGAACTCAGAACATTTTCTCTTAAAGCATCCGACTTTATTGTTTTTGCCTCTTTTTCAACTAACTGTTTTATCTCAGCCTTAAAATATGGTTCATCCTGAGTAATATTATTAATCTTTATCCTTTTCAATCCCTGAAGTATTATTCTTAATGTACCGTCCGGCACTTTGAATAATTTTAAGACTACCGCCGCTGTCCCAAATTCAAAGACCTCGTCGATCGGTTCATTTTCCTCATTATATTTTTTAGAGAATACTCCAACCAATTTTGAATCGACTAATGTATCATTTATTAATTTGATCAGGGTTTTATCCCTTATCAGATACGGCATTATTATATTGGGGAATAATATTGCGTTCTCAAGTGGTAAAACCGGCAATATATCCGGGATCTTATGAATTGTCCGCTGCTCTTTTTCCGCCATTTATTTCAACCTTTTATTATTGATCTTCCCATTCGATTCTAATTGTTCTATCTGATTTCCTTCTGTCAGGAACTTTCTGGAGTTTTATTTCCAGGAATCCGTCATGATACTTCGTTCTGATATTATCCGGATCCACAGCAATAGGTATATCTATCTGTCTTTCGAAGGGACCATAATCAATTTCCATTTTATGGTAATGCCGTTTTTTATCTTTTGATATCTCATTCCTTATACCTCTGATCACCAAATGTCCTCTTTTTATGAAGAGATCGATCTCTTTAGGATCAACGCATGCCACATCCAGAATTATTATTAATTCTTCATCTGTTTCAAAAACATCAACAGCAGGCAGCCATTTGCTGTCGGACGGCATAATGAACGGATGGTGCAACTTTGAAAATATTTTGTACATGGATTTAACACTATCATCTGCATCAGATTGAAACTTACTTAAATCATTCCGTTTTCCAGCCATAAGGCAGCTCCAAACAATAAATTATATATTATCTCATACTTTATGATACATCTTTTTGTTTCAGTATCAGTGAAGCAGCATAGGCTGCTCCGAAACCGTTATCAATATTTACAACAGTAACTCCGGAAGCACAGCTGTTCAGCATTGACAGCAGCGCTGCGACTCCACCAAAACTTGCTCCGTACCCGATCGAGGTCGGTACAGCAATAACAGGTTTATCCACCAGACCGCCGACTACGCTTGCAAGCGCACCTTCCATTCCTGCCGTAACAATTATAACTCCCGCTTCATTCAGGTCTTCCGAATAACTCAGCAGCCTGTGCAAACCTGCAATCCCAACATCATAAATGGTCTTCACCCTATTTCCAAGCACTTTTGCCGTGACTGCGGCTTCTTCTGCGACAGGGATATCGGAAGTCCCTGCTGAAACAACCAGTACAGACCTGCCCTTCCGTTTTTTATTCAGGGCTTTCTTTGTAGTAATTATTCTTGCTTTATCACAATATGTCAATTCCGGCAGGTCATCCTTTAAGTAATCATAGTTCTCCTGAGACGCCCTTGTAGCAAGCAGCACTTTACTTCTATCCAATATCGATCTTGAGATCACTTTAATTTGTTCATTTGTTTTCCCCTCACAGAAGATAACTTCAGGAAAACCTTTTCTGATGCTTCTGTGATGATCGATATGAGCAAAATCAAATTTCTCTGTTGAAAGCATTTTTAAAGATTCTATTACTTTCTTTTCCGGAATATCACCGGCCTTGTATTTTTTTAACAATTCTATTATCTCTTTAGTGTCCATTTTCCAACATTTCTTTCAGTTAGTATTAAATAGTTTCAATGGGAATGCTTAGTAATGTTATTGTCGTGTAAGTAAATATCGGATCAACCTGTAATGTGATCAGCATCCAGTTCGCGGACCGCCGCAGATTCGAGTTCTTCCCGGTAAGATATAAGAATTTTCAGAATATCCGAATAATTTTTTAAGGGAAATATCTTTGCTTTCATTTTTGAGCTTCCGGGAATCCCCTTCAGGTAATAACCGATATGCTTTTTCATTTTAGTAACAGCATAATATTCACCGAAGAAGTCCACACCATGCTGCAGATGTTCAATACACCCGGAAATTTTTTCGGGATAAGAAGGATCAGCCATTTCTTCTCCCTTATCAAAAAAGGCCTTCAACTGTCCGAAGATCCACGGATTACCGATCGCTCCTCTGCCGATCATTACATAATCACACCCTGTTTCCTCTATCATACGTCTGGCATCTTCGGGTGTTATAATATCACCGTTACCAATAACCGGGATACTGACAGAATCTTTCAGTTCTCTGATATCTTCCCATCTGGCACTGCCTTTGAACATCATAGCACGCGTCCGGGCATGGATCGTTATCGCAGAAGCTCCGCTGTCCTCAAGTATTTTTCCGATCTCACTGACCGGCGGCGAATTCTTATCCCATCCCGATCTGATTTTTGCAGATACCGGTAATGATACAGATTCGGCCATAGCTTTTACTATCTTTCCCATGGTGTCCGGATCTTTCATCAAAGCGGAACCGGCATTGTTCTTCACAACTTTTTTGACCGGACAGCCAAAATTTATATCGATCATGTCCGGTTCAAACTCTTCAACGATCTTTGCGGCTTCCGCCATTGTCTCCGGATCACTGCCGAATAACTGAAGAGCTACCGGACGCTCTTCTTCAAGAAATCTCAGGTACTCAAAGGTTTTTTTTGAATCACGTACCAGTC
>JBHPLC010000121.1:0-4543 GCA_042564455.1 Candidatus Zhuqueibacterota bacterium
GTCTATGGGAAATAATAAGTCTGTATGTATTGAATATTCTTTCATGATAATATTATATAAATAATCGGAAATAGAGGATCTTAAATGAAAAAAGCAATACCCATATTAGCATCAGTAATAAGTCTAAATATATTTGCACTATTTTTGTGCAATTTTTCAAGTGAGAAAGCAGTATCTTCAAATGACCAAATTATAACAGATGTGTTAAAACTTGAAACAATATTCACAGGAGAAGATACAGGGGATTTTTTAATTGCCTGGAATACAGGAGGTTTTGCACTTCCTAATCCATCGGGAGGAATTTTTAATATTCTTAATGGTAATTATTATATACTTGATGAATTTAAGGTAAAAATATATGATCCTAAGGGTAAGCCAATTACTCTATTAGGTGGAAAAGGCCAGGGACCAGGAGAATTTGAAGATATTGTAACACCAATGATCTCTGAAAACGGAACTTTAGCCGTAATGAATAGAGCAACTGCTAATATATATTCACCCGATCACAATTTTATTAAATCAATAAATACGTGGAGAGAACATAAATTAGTTTCATACAGGAATCAAAAGGGATATGCTTCCGGTTTACAGCCCAGACTTGTTTATGCTATAGATCCAGACCGGTATATCTTTGGATTTGATGCAACTAAAGATATAGAAAATGATCGCGATAAATTTTATACAGAGGGACTTTGGTACATTACTGCTGATTCAATTCATCAGATTGTCGAATATATACCGAAAGAAAAGCACTCTGATAAAGTACGAGGTGGCAGGCAAATAGGCGGAAAATGGATTTATCGGACTTATGGATCAAAGACAGGAGAATTTTTTTACGATTTTATGTCTGGTGATAAAGTAGTTTATACACATTCCGGTCATGATGCAGTGATTAACGACAACGACGGCAGTTTTACCCTACACATATTTGATCCGCAAACATTGAATACAGAAAACATAACTTTTGATTATCAACCGCTAAAGCCCGGGAAAATAACACTAAGATCATTGAAAAACAATGATGTGACTGTTTCTTTGAAAAAGGACATATTCAAAGATAGGCCATTCCTGAATATGCAAGCGGACAATGAATACATATATTTAGTTAAAAGGATTGAATTCGATAAACCTTTGTCCAACGGGAAAGATTACGGATATAGAGTTGACGTAATACATATTCCGTCAAAGAAAAGGATTGGATACGTTTACATGCCGTTCATACCCCGAATTATCTCAAATGGATACGCTTATTACCTTCGAAAGAGTAAAGGGGAATTTCCGCAAATCGAAAAATACAAGATCGATCCATCAGTCTATGGAAAGTAAACTTTTATTGTATAATGTAAATCATTCTTTTCTTCAATAAAATTATTTTACTGAACCACCTCCAACTCTAATCTATCTCACCAATTCAAAATGCACAAGATCATCAAAGTTATTGTCTATTACCTCGGTGTCTTGATCCCAATCTCCGCCCCATCGTATAGCAATACCCATTGCCTGGGCTACTCCTAACACCCATCCGGCAAATAATGTCATTCTTTCACGGTTTGACCAGTCAATAGGATATGGAACCGCATCAACTGCCTCAGACGGAATCTTGTTATGTTTACCGTTTGGGTACTTTACTTTTGATTTGCCATTCTCATATAATTCATTCTGCCTGATCCTCCCCCTGTGCCCTTCCAGGATTGAATGATCGAATTTCTTCAATACCGCCCTGAAAACTTTCTGGAGATCAGGATGGCACTGGTTAAGCTTTTCCTCTGAATTTGTGCCGTACTGATTCGGCATATATACGCTCTCTATTTACCGTCGATGATTATAGGGAAGTCCTTTGTCCCCCATCCGACAAGCACCCGCTGCAGTTCAAGGATATCCTCCCCGCTGTCCCCGATTGATATTTCACGATTAAAATTATAATCCCTCTGTGTCATAATTACTTATTAATAATTCACTATGCTTCTTCCTGTTAAATCGTGAGGATGGATAAAATACATTTTCTTCACGGATATAAAATACATTGAATACTTCATGGATAATAGGTAGATTATTATATGACAGAATAAATTTACCTTTTATATCGTTTAAAGTATTCCAAAGCCTTAAATGATCAGATATGTTAAATTTTACTTCATAACAATCCAATCCAAAATAAGGTGGATCGAGATAAAAAAACGTATTTTCGTGGTCATATCTTTTGATGCAATCTTCAAAATCAAGACACTCAATATTGACACGATCCAGTCTTTCTGATACCTTTTTAATAACTTTATCAATTATTTTCTTATTAAAACTTGAAGAGGATTGAATTGAATATCCATAGGTTTGCATTCTGGCAGAAAAGGAAACCTTTAAAAGATAAAAAAGTCGAGCTGCTCTTTTTATATCTGTAAGACTTGACAGAGGTAAACCGATTAACTCATCAAATATGGTCCTGCTCACATATAGATCTTTCATTGATCGCACAAACTCAGAATAATGATTTTGGACAATCCTAAATAAATTTATTAATTCATTGTCCAGATCATTAAGTATCTCAACCTTTGAAGGTTCTTTCTTAAAAAAAATCCAGGCAGCGCCGCAAAATACTTCCACAAAACAAATATGTTTCGGTATTAGTCTGACAATAATTTTTGCAAGATTACTCTTGCCACCAAATCGCGGAATAAAAGAGTTCATCATTAATACTTCAGATTCTTAAACTGGATATCAAATTTTTACTGATACTAAAGTATCGATATAGAGTAGCTTTATCAAATGCAGATAAAATGGGGAATTAAATTGGAGGAGAAACAAAAAAAGGCTGCCTCCGGGCAGCCTTTTATCCACCATCAATATATATTTAGCCCATAAACGGATAGCGGTAATCTGTCGGAGGTACCCATGTTTCCTTGATCGTCCGCGGTGTGATCCAGCGAATCAGGTTCAGGATACTTCCGGCTTTATCGTTGGTGCCGGATGCCCTGCCGCCGCCGAAAGGCTGCTGGCCTACGACTGCCGCTGTACATTTATCGTTGATGTAGAAATTACCCGCAGCGTGTACAAGAGTCTTCATACCTTTTTCGATCGCATATCTGTCGGTCGCAAAAAGAGCGCCTGTCAGTGCGTAAGGTGAAGTGCTGTCGCACAGCTCGAGTGTTTCTTCATATTTGTCATCGTCATATACAAAGATCGTCACGACCGGTCCGAAGATCTCCTCTTCCATTGTCTTGAAATGAGGATTATCAGTCAGAACGACTGTCGGTTCGATAAAATACCCTTTTGAGTCATCGTAATTTCCGCCTGTCAGGATCTCGGCATCCGATGCATTCTTTGCAAAGTCAATATATGCAGTGATATCCCTGAAAGCCGCCTTGTCGATAACAGCGTTCATGAAATTAGAGAAATCAGTTACAGAACCCATCTTGATCGTCGATATCTCGTGCAGAAAATCATCCTTCATGGCATTCCAGGTTGATTTCGGGATGTAAACGCGTGAACATGCGGAGCATTTCTGTCCCTGGTACTCAAAACCGGCACGGATGATAGCTGTGCTGATGGCTTTCAGATCGGTTGCAGACTGATGGATGAAAATAAAATCCTTGCCGCCTGTTTCACCGACTATTCTCGGGTACTGTTTGTAGGATTCGATATTCTCGCCGACAGTTCTCCACATGCTCTGGAAAGTTCCTGTCGAACCGGTGAAGTGAATTCCTGACAGATACGGGCTCTTCATTACTACAGGACCTACTTCCCTGCCCGGACTCGGGATAAAGTTTATGACACCATCAGGTAGTCCGGCCTCTTTGAACATTTCCATCAGGTAATAAGCGCTTAAAACTGCGCTTGATGCCGGTTTCCATAATGAGACACATCCGCATAATGCGGGAGATGTCGGCAGGTTTCCGGCGATGGATGTAAAATTGAACGGTGTTACCGCAAAAACGAAACCCTCGAGGCCGCGGTGTTCAATTCTGTTCCACATCGACTGCGGGCTTCCCGGCTGTTCGGTCAGTAAGAGAGAATAATAAAAGGGATTGAACCGGTAAAAATCGATCAGTTCACATGCGCTGTCGATCTCAGCCTGAAAAGCATTTTTTGACTGGTTAAGCATCGTAGCAGCGTTCACCGTATCCCTGTAAGGGCCTGCAAGCAGTTCTGCCATTTTAAAGAAAACGGATGAGCGTGCTTCCCAGGGAAGCGCTGCCCATTCCTTGCGGGCTTTTAATGCTTCATCGATCGCAAGCTGAACATGTTTCTTGTCAGCCAGGTGATACTCGGCAAGCACATGCCCGTGGTCATGCGGACAGACACATGTTTTTGTGTTGCCTGTTTTATACTCCTTACCGCCAATGATCAGAGGTATCTCTATCTTTTCATTCGACATCTCGTCGAGTCTTTTGACCAGAGATTCTTTTTCCGGTGATCCCGGTGCATAATTAAGCACGGGTTCATTCATTGGCTCTTCAATAAAATATCTCATAATTTACTCCAGATTTTATAATTCTTTATTTTTGAATTTCTGACAATACTTACAGCAAAAAACCGGATGGATTTTTGT
>JBHPLC010000122.1:0-4534 GCA_042564455.1 Candidatus Zhuqueibacterota bacterium
AGTTCCCCTCCGCCACGAATTATATTTTTTATTATTTTCGACACGAATGCGGTCAATCTTTAAGTATTTTTTGTATTTTTTTGTAAAAAATGATGGAATTGATTGAAAAAAGTATAAAAAGTACTTAAAAATGCAGATTTTACGGAGAATTGTGCCTTTTTTTCTTATACTTCAGGATTTTATATATCGTTACAAATAATAAGACGATACCGTATATTCCCGGATTACCCCATGGTATTGTACCCACAGGAGCGGGTGGAGGTACAGGCGCCTGGGCAAAGAGAGTGACTGAAGATGCTAAAAAAAGAATCAGAATCGATGATGCCTTTAGTATATATCTTTTCATTTGAATCCTCTATTATCTTATCAATAATAATTTCATTGTATTTGTAAATTCACCGGAAACAATCCTGTAAAAGTAGACACCTGTTGACACTTCTATTCCATAATCATCGCGTCCATCCCACATAACAGAATGATAACCTGCCTGAATCTCTGTGTTCACAAGTGTCCTGATCTGCTGACCCAGAGAGTTAAAAATTACTAACTTTGTTTGTCCGGATTTGGGTATTCCGTACTCGATTTTTGTAATCGGATTGAACGGATTAGGGTAATTCTGATTCAGAAAGTAGCTATCAGGGACAAAGGATTCCGAATCCCTGGTCATAATAATTGTAAATTTTCTTGTTGTCACATCGTCAACAGATACTTTCCTTAAAAGATCAGACGGATCTTCAATACTATTGGGGACAGCATTTCTGCTTTTTCCAATAACAGGTTTTACGAAAGAATAAATATTTTCAGCCCTCATATCCGTGAGATTGTCTGTAGACTCATCTTTTAAAAATATATCTATATCAGGATCAATATCCTCCGGGATATTCCAGTCCAGACTTACAATACTTTCGGAGCTGTTTGTTGCTACTTCAAAATCCCAAAATATTTCATCCTCAACAGGTCTGATATCCTGTGTAAGACTAATTGAATTATTCGGAAAATAAAGTGAAATAAACTCGTTATTCAATGGTGAAAGTTCAAATATATCATATTCATCGCATCCCATCTTCGCGAGATCCGATACACCAAGATAATTATGAGAATCCTTTACATCCCCGCTCTGTGCAATTATCCTCATTCTCCACTCAGGGGCTACTGGTTTGGTAATACCCTTCTTACTCAATCCCGGATATGAGATAGTAAGATTTTCTGCGTCTGCAGTGGTATGCACCCAGAATCCATGCCAGGAAGATATTGTTGACGTAAGACCGCCTCCGGGATAAAATTCATATTCGGATCCTGTCCATCTGTAATAAACATTATCAATCCCAGGATCCATGGCAAAATCTGTATCCCAGTTTATATCTACCGCATAAGGATTGCCTAACAGGTGCCAGCCGTTCGAATTTGTATATGACAGTGTATGAGTAATATCGGCTGTCTCCTCGAAACCCTCAATATCTGCAACAGCATCTGAAAAAGCATATAGAATATACCCGTATCCATTGTCAATTGTTGATGGAATTACCCAATCTTCGGTTGATTCATCGTAGGAATAAATATTTGAATTGTTAATTACATTTCTGAAGGGATATATATCATCGCTGAACAGTGTTACAGGATCGTTTCCTGTTTCGATATTAATTGGTATACTAACCATATTCCAACCGTATTCGAGGTTGTAATCATCCTCTGAAGCAGCAATTTCCATCGCTCCGTATATGGAAAAATGTTTAACCTTAACTTTTATTGTATTGTTGATAAGGCTTATTGTATGGTTGCCCCTTACACGCTTCCATACGTTGTTTACAGGATCCCAGATATGAATTCTCATATTTGATGAATTATTACTGATCTCAAAATCCTGAAATTCAATGGTTATTTCAACAGAATCCTGGAATTCGAATCCGGATTCATTTCCCTGGACGATAAAATTCACCGCGGAAGGAACATTGGATAATTCATCAGAGGGGATCTCCCCGGTCTGCGGAGGTCTGATAATAATGGTCTTGTTTTCAGTCAGGGCATCAATCGGTATAACTACCTGGTGTTTTGTATATAATCCGCCGATCTGAACTGAAATTGTTCCTCCGATATCTTTGTTGACCAAAGTTGTATCAGGATCAAAAGTTTCTCCGGCGAAAACATCCAGGTTTTCGACAGTGATGGTAATACTTTCAAATGCTTCAACGGAACCGTCAGTCACATTAAATGTGAATGTATATTCACCCGCGGATTCCAGGTCTGTTTTCCATTCAAATCTGCCTGTTGCACTATCAAAAGTGATCAGTTCACCCGGCGGTGCATCCGAATCGTGAGAGTATGTGACCGAAGCCGTCCCATTGTAGGTATGACTCAGGTTCAGTCTTAAAATTCGACCTTCTTTGACGGTCTGATCACCGATTGATTCAAGAGATATCTCGAGAGGAATCATTGCTGAAACCTCATCACTTAATTCGCTCACATTCCCGGTCAGATCTACAGCAGATATTTTATAATAATAAGTGCGGCCTCCGATAACATCTGTGTCAGTATAGAATATATTAGCAGATTCAACTTCTGCTATCTTGTCTGAAGCAGTTACTCCGGAACCGGTATTCCTGTAAATAAAATATTTATTAACATCTATTTCGGAGTTAGCTGTCCAGGATACTGCAATATTTGCTCCCGCCTGAGCAGCTGCGATTATAACAGGTTTAGCAGGTGCTGTAGTATCTTCATCCTGTTCCTTAATAAATGCCCTCATATTTATATCTCCGAGAGCGCTAATAGTATTTGCAAATGTATTCCCGTCAGGGGAATTATATGATCTTTGATCTTTATCTCCTGCATAGTCATAAGGAATGCCATATGTTTTGTTTTCGACTTTTATGCTGACAAAGAATGGCGTATTTTCCTCAATATATAGATTAGTATCAATAGAAATTGTATGCCATCCGGACGATAATGAGGTGCCTGTTTCTGTGGCTAACAGATTTCCCGGAGTAGTTCCCCCGAATAGGGCATCGTAGACCTTTAATTCAATATTTGTATTATCTTCGCGCAGTCCTACGTCCAATACTTTGAGAGTTCCTGCTTCAACTGTATTAAATAATACTCCCCCCCAGTAATCCCCGGCAGAAGAAAGACCGTAACCGGAATAGGTTATCCCCTCTTCATCATAAACAATGTCATACCCGAAAACTTTTCGTACTTTAATATCTGCAGTCATTGCAGAACTGGAAGCACTGATATTAGTGATCTCAATTCCGGTAGACAGACCATCATAATCTTTTGAATTAGGTGTAGAAGTGTTTGTAAAACTTGTATTGTTCGTACTTCCCGGAAAAGTGTCACCGGCGTCGCCCCGGTTTGTCTTGGCATCCATATGTGTTTGACCGTCCGCAGCTTCAATATCCACCAACTTACGGGTTTCATCATCGTTATTTGTCCCCCAGCCAAATCTTAGGTTTCCCCATCTTTGATTTTCATCCACGTGATATACTATCAGACCTGAATTTGGTAGATTCACATCAAAACCGGTTTTCTGGCGGTTCTCTACCAGGAAATATCTCCGGCTGTTATATCCGTCTTCCGATATCTTTAGAACTTCAGCATTAGTTTCTACCTGGTTAATGGTTTGTCCGGTTATATCAGATGTTAAAACAGTGGGTGACAGCCATCCCATTTGTATCTTTGACCAGGCACACAGATGTGACGGTTTTTCCGGACTGCTTCCGTTACCACCCCAGCTACCGCCTGCCATCATTCCCCAATTTCCTATACCTTCAGATGCGCTGGTTCTGTCGTACAGATCCGCCAGACCCAGAATGTGTCCGAATTCATGTGCAAAAACACCTATTGGTCTTATGGTAGTGCCTCCACCTGAACCTGCTAATTCCGATCCAATGCAGAAAGCGCTTACTATTATAAATCCGCCGCCGTTCTTAGCATCATTAGTTGTGTATGGACTGCTTAAATTACTCATGAAAGACCAGAGGTTTGAAGAGTTTCCTGCGCTTGCTCCGCCATCCGGAAAAACAACCATAACACCGTCTACATATCCATCATCATCTCCGGAATTTGGTATTCCATCAGGGCCGTCATTATCAAACTGACTGAAATCTACGGTAGGATCTGCAAGAACAACTACTTCTCTTACAAATCCATGACCGTTCTGTGGATAATTTGCATTCATACCGTTATTGTCTGATGCGTAATATACCTGATTATTACTAACAGTGAACCAGTTTCCTCCGTCATCATATACTGTGCCTGTTACACTGAATTGTCCGTAGGATACCTCATCATAGTATTCAGTCATAGTCCCGGTTGCATTGTTATCAAACAAAAGGTTCTGGAAATCGGTTTTGGTTTTTATACCGGATACATCGGTAAATTCACCTAGCAGAACAGGCAGCCGGAAGTCATCAGTAGGATATGTTGCTCCTTTACCTAAAGTAGCCTCCGATACAAGCTGTCTGCGGATTGCCATTTTCCTTGCCCAACCGGCGTCACCATGTACCACGATCTCCGGATTTTCTAATATGGTTTCCCA
>JBHPLC010000123.1:0-4532 GCA_042564455.1 Candidatus Zhuqueibacterota bacterium
TTATTTCACATAATTTTCCTGGCTTAAATAACAATATCCGAATTATTATGCTCACCTTGTTGCCAATTCAGCAATAGTATATTGCCATTTTGGCAATACCTGATAGGTACTTATACCTATTTACACAGACCTCTATTATTTATATAATAGTATTGTAAATAACCGGATCATTAATAATTAATGGAGGGAGATAATGAGAGCCTTTAGAAGGATTGTTCTCTTTGTAGGTGTGGCTGTCCTGTTTTCATTCACTGTTTTTTCTCAGGTAAATGAAGAAAAACCGGTGATCAAGGACAGCAGGGAAGCTCTTGAAGAATTTCTCAAGAATAATGATTATGAATTCAGGGTCAGGTGGGACAAAAAGAAAGATGTCCCGAAATCAATTCTGGGAAGCAAAATTACCAAATATTCGGGCACACCGGAAAATATCGCACGAGATTTTCTTAAGGATGAGAAAGTATTGCTGGGAATAAAAAATGTCGATAAAGACCTGATCCTTGACAAAACAGTTGTAACGGAAAAAGGCGGTACTAAACTGACATTTCAGCAGTATTATAAAGGAATACCTGTGTTTAACAATGGATATCTTGTTTCTGTGGATAATTTCGGAGCAATATATCATGTCAGCGGGGATTATTTCCCGGATATAAAGATCAATGAAAAACCGGGTATTTCCTTAAGCCAGGCAGAGAATATAGCAGATTCTGATATGGGAAGCGCTAATTCGGAGAGTATAACCGATCCGTTACTGGGCATTTATGTTTCCGAACGGGATACTGAAAATGAAAAACTTTATCTGGCATATAAAATTGAGATTTTTGGAGACGATATTTTTAATTCATGGAGATATTTTATTGATGCAATTAATGGTAAAATTCTGGAAAAGAAATCCTTAACAGATGGTGTATCATCCTATGGGGATGTTTATCCGGTTAGTCCTATGTATGATGTTACACCCAGTTCTGAGACAATACACAGGCTCGTTAATCAAACTCCCCTGATACTGGAAGGTGATAATTTAATTGTATATAATTATCAAGGTTCCGAAGCTACCGGACCTCCGTTTGAATTTGATACAACTATTGTTGCGTTTCAGGAGACAATGATTTACTGGCATGCAGACGAGTTTATCACTTTTATGGGAACACTTGGACTTGGAACAATTGACTATATAACAGCTTACGCAAACCATTCCTCATTATGGTGTCATTCTGAAAAAACCTATAATCAGATAGCATTTATGAGTTATGGCACTGGAGGTAAAAAATGTGCTGCTTTAGAAGGATCAAATATTGTTCACGAAGTGATGCATATTATTAGTGACGAATTTAATAGTCTTAATGCTTCAACAGAAGCAGATGCTATGGATGAGGCATACTCAGATTATTATGGTGTTGTCTGGAAAAATGAAAATGGGACAGCATCAAGCGTGCATGGTGACTATGCTATGCCAGATGATGCAAGAGATCTGGATAATGAAGCCGTTTACGGTAGTTTTAATCCAACTGGTGATAAATATGTTAACTGCCTTATATTATCAGGCGCTTTATGGGATTTAAGAACAGATAATGATGTTGATGAGTCGGAGATAGATGAACTTGTTCTGGAATCTTTAGGTTTATTGGATTCAAGTCCAACTTTTCTTGAGGCAATGGAAGCTCTTTTAGCAGCTGCAGATAATCTGGGATATACAGCTTATATTGATGATATTGAAGAGAATTTCGCAGCTCATGAGATTGGCGACATGGACGTTACAATTTCAGGCCCAACTACGATTTATACAGACGAAAACAGGTCCTGGAGCGCAAATATTACAGATGGAACTTCCCCGTATTCTTATCAATGGTACAGAAAAAATACAGGTACAGGTACATGGTCTTCTGTAGGGACATCTAGCAGTTACATGTCTACCAGCCATTCGGTGGATTTTGATTTGAAGTTGGTTGTCACAGACAATGAAAGTGACAGTGATGCTGATTCAATTACTGTAACTGTTTTGGAACCGCCTTTAGAAGTTGAGATATCCGGCCCGACATCAATTGATCTTGAAGAAGAAGGGCATCAATGGACAGCTACAGCGTCTAATGGCACGTCACCTTATTCTTATGCATGGTATCAAAGTGATGATGTAGAAGGACCTAACTGGACGGAAGTAGGAACAGGAACTGGCGCAACCATTGAATTACCTGAAATCTTTGATGAGGGAGTTCCAGAATTCTTTGCTCTTAGAGTTGTTGCTACAGACGATGATGATAGTACTGAATTTTCCACTCTTGGAATAACAACCTATGGCGGCGGAGGCGGCGGGAAAGTCTCAGTGAAAATTCCGACAATGTTTGAGCTTGAGCAGAATTTTCCGAATCCGTTTAATCCGGTAACGACAATACGGTTCAAACTGCCGCAATCATCGGATGTTGTTTTGACTGTTTATGATGCGACTGGTAGAGAAGTTGCAAGACTTGTTGACGGTTATGTCCCTGCAGGACACCACAGCGTTCTGTGGGATGCGTCGAACTTTGCATCAGGTATGTACATCTACAGAATTCAGGCTGGAAGTTTCAATGCCATCAAACGTATGACATTGATCAAATAACTAAAACAAATCCCCGGTCCCTTCACCGGGACCGGGGAGATTTTATTAAAATACTTCAACTGTTGAGTTTCAGTCTTTTCTGTTATAGTTTTTTTCAACCTGTTCCGCCGGATTAATATGTCTGTTTTCTTTATCACCTGTAAATCCTTGCAGCCCAGCCTCCGCCCGGGGCAAGTCTGATATTCAATTTATCACTTCTTGTGACGGTTTCAGTAGTTTTTCTGTAATCTATCGCTGTCCGCTCAGCATTCGGGCCGTCCGCATAAATATCGATCGAGTATCTCCCTGAATCCAGGAAAGACAGATCAACCGTAAACTCCCTTGCCGACCAGTCGGTCATTGCTCCCACGTACCACTCATTTCCATTCCTTCTGGCGATAACCACATAATCCGATATCCTTGCATCAAGGACGATCGTCTCATCCCAGACGGTCGGGACTTTCGAGAGGAATTCCATGCATTCGGGTTCACGCAGATAATTTGACGGATTATCAGCCAGCATCTGCAGCGGGCTCTCGAAAACCACGTACATCGCAAGCTGATGACACCTTGTCCCGAGGCTCATCGGCCGGGTATATACTATGTTAAAATTCTCCTTCCCGGCATTTATCATGGCGCCCGGGGTATAGTCCATCGGACCGGCGAGCATCCGTGTGAAGGGCAGTGTCAGGTTATGTTCCGGATCCGGCTGCTCGCTCCATTTCGAATGTTCGAGCCCCATAACTCCTTCACGGGTCAGGACATTCGGATAAGCTCTCCTGAGACCGGACGGTTTATACGATCCGTGAAAATCGACCAGGAGTTCCCTCTTCGCCGCTTCTTCAGCTATCCTCCGGTAATAATTAACCATCCACTGGTCATCTCTCTGCATAAAATCGACCTTGATCCCTTTTACGCCCCATTTTTCGAATTCATCAAAAGCCCGCTCAAGCTGATCATCGAGCGTTTTCCAGACCACCCAGAGAATTATCCCGACATTTTTCTCTTCCCCATAACTTAGAAGTTCCTGTATATCAATATCGGAATTGACCTCAAAAAGATCGGTCGTCGAACTCCATCCCTCATCAAGAATTATATATTCGATTCCATACTGAGAAGCAAAGTCGATGTAATATTTGTATGTTTCAGTGTTTATCCCGGCTTCAAAATCCACACCGTAAATATTATTCGCATTCCACCAGTCCCAGGCGACTTTTCCCGGTCTTATCCATGATGGATCTTCGATCCTGTTCGGTTCCGACAGTAAAAACACCATCTGGTTACTGATCAGTTCGGCATCATTATCTGCTATTACAAAAACTCTCCATGGAAAATTTCTCTCGCCATTCGTTTCTGCAATATAATCCGCTCTCTCAGTTACCCTGACCGTTCTGTCTCTTGACTGTCTTTCACTGACTGCGAAAGCGGGGAACAATCCGTACAGACTGGTATTATTATTACCCCTGAGATAAAGCCCCGGATAATCCCTGAGATCCGCTTCAGTTATTGCGACTTTCGCCCCCCCGGATATATCAACCACAGCCGGCAGACAGCACATCCTGTTGTCGGGTATACTGTCAAGCGGCAGATACTTATACTGCCTTTCCGAGTGTGTCAGAAAACTCTGTTCTTCAGGGAAATATATGTTGTGGTTGCCGGTGAAATTGATCTCCACTTCTTCATTCTCTATTATTATATCGTCCGGCAGGTCAGTCCTGAACCGGTAACTCATCCCTTCATTATATGCCCTGAATTCCAGCCCGAAATCTCCCCTGTAATCAATAAACAGCTCATTGTAAAAATCTTCGATTTTTGCAGATTTTACCATGACTATCGGATATACTGTTTTGTTTACGCTGTTAGTTCTGTGCTCCAAAACTTCCGGATTCCCGCCGAATCTTCCTTCATTTAGGATGCTCAGCGAAACGGGGGAGGGAGCGATGATCTGTTCCGAACCGAA
>JBHPLC010000124.1:0-2500 GCA_042564455.1 Candidatus Zhuqueibacterota bacterium
AAAACCTCAAAAAATGTTCCTAACGTCTAACATATATAAATCTCAGCCTGTTAGGACAAAGGTTTTATTTTACAATCAGTCAGCAACTTACCTTTTCATCCCGGTTAGCGGGACAGAACAATCGGTGTAAAAAATATTTAAGATAATAAAAACAAAAACCCCTGCCGTTATGACAGGGGTTTAAAAATAAAATCCGGCAGCGACCTACTCTCCCACCCACGAAGGGCAGTACCATCGGCGCTGGAGGGCTTAACTTCTCTGTTCGAGATGGGAAGAGGTGTGGCCCCTCCGCAATAACCACCGGAAAGCTTTTGGGAAGTTAATTGCAATTGTTGCGGTAAAGCGGCAAAAGACTTATCTTCATATGGGAAGATAAATAGATGATCTCTCTTAAGTTGATAAAAAAAAGTGCCGATCAAGCCTCACGGCTTATTAGTACTGCTCGGCTGAACATATTACTATGCTTACACCTGCAGCCTATCAACCTCCTAGTCTCGAAGGAGCCTTTAGTTCCGCTAATGCGGAAGTGATATCTAATCTTGAGGTCGGCTTCCCACTTAGATGCTTTCAGCGGTTATCCGATGCGCAGGTCGCTACCCAGCTATGCCGCTGGCGCGACAACTGGTACACGAGCGCTACGCCCATCCCGGTCCTCTCGTACTAGGGATAGCGCCTCTCAAATATCCTGCGCCCACAGCGGATAGGGACCGAACTGTCTCACGACGTTCTAAACCCAGCTCGCGTGCCGCTTTAATTGGCGAACAGCCAAACCCTTGGGACCTTCTCCAGCCCCAGGATGCGACGAGCCGACATCGAGGTGCCAAACCTCCCCGTCGATGTGAACTCTTGGGGGAGATAAGCCTGTTATCCCCGGAGTACCTTTTATCCGTTGAGCAACGGCGATTCCATACTCTACCGCCGGATCACTAAAACCTAGTTTCCTACCTGCTCGACATGTCTGTCTCGCAGTCAAGCCACCTTATGCTTTTGCACTCTAAACACGATTACCGACCGTGCTGAGGTGACCTTTGCGCGCCTCCGTTACATTTTTGGAGGCGACCGCCCCAGTCAAACTACCCACCAAACACTGTCCCTGAACCGGATTCACGGTCCAAGGTTAGAATCCTAACATAATAAGGGTGGTATTTCAAGGTTGGCTCCAGCCGAGCTAGCGCCCGACTCTCAACGCCTCCCACCTATCCTACACATACTAGATCAAAACCCAATGTTAAGCTGTAGTAAAGGTTCACGGGGTCTTTCCGTCCTGCTGCGGGTATCCGGCATCTTCACCGGAACTACAATTTCGCCGAGTCCCTCGTTGAGACAGTACACAAGTCGTTACACCATTCGTGCAGGTCGGAACTTACCCGACAAGGAATTTCGCTACCTTAGGACCGTTATAGTTACGGCCGCCGTTTACTGGGGCTTCAGTTAGGAGCTTCTCCCGATCTAAATCGGGATAACCCGTCCCCTTAACCTTCCAGCACCGGGCAGGTGTCAGACCCTATACATCGCCTTGCGGCTTAGCAGAGTCATGTGTTTTTAGTAAACAGTCGCTCATGTCGTTTCACTGCGACCTCTTTCAGCTTCACCAGCGAATGGTTTCACCTAATCGAGGCACTCCTTCTCCCGAAGTTACGGAGTCATTTTGCCTAGTTCCTTAACGAGGGTTATCTCGAGCACCTTAGGATTCTCTCCCTACCTACCTGTGTCGGTTTACGGTACGGTCTCCCGTTTCTCTAACATAGAGGTTTTTCCCGGCGGCGTGATTACCATCAGTTTATGGACTTAAGTCCTCCCATTCGTATCTCAGAGTTAAGATGCAGCGGATTTGCCAACTGCATCCTCCTACATACTTAGACCTCCACATCCAACCGGAGGCTGATGTTCACTTCCGCGTCACCCCATAGTTCAAACAAAAAACAGGAGGTACAGGAATATTCAACCTGTTTCCCATCGCCTACGCCTTTCGGCCTCGACTTAGGGGCCGACTAACCCTGAGCAGATGAGCTTTACTCAGGAAACCTTAGGTTTTCGGTGATCAGAATTTCCATCTGATTTATCGCTACTCATGCCAGCATCCTCATTTCCAATACCTCCAGCATTTCTCACGAAACACCTTCGATGGCTTATGGAACGCTCCTCTACCAATCCCGCAAGCGGGATTCCGTAGCTTCGGCGGCCTGCTTAGTCCCGGTGAATTATCGGCGCATAATTGCTTGACCAGTGAGCAGTTACGCACTCTTTAAATGATGGCTGCTTCTAAGCCAACATCCTGGTTGTCTGTGCGACCACACCACCTTTCGCACTTAGCAGACACTTAGGGGCCTTAGCTGACGATCTGGGTTGTTTCCCTCTCGGCCCGGGAGCTTTGCCCCCCGAGCCTGACTCCCGACCATCATGTTACGGCATTCGGAGTTTGGTTGGGGTTGGTACCCTTGTGAGGGCCCTAGCCCATTCAGTGCTCTACCTCCGTAACACTAAGTCGAGGCTAGCCCTA
>JBHPLC010000125.1:0-4257 GCA_042564455.1 Candidatus Zhuqueibacterota bacterium
AGCATTAAAAGATTATTTGTCTCAACAGGGATCCGGCCATAACGGTCTTTCAGAGTATCACCTATTTCGTCAAGGTCGTTTTTGTTTTTGACCAGAGATATCTGCCTGTAAAAAGATACACGCTGAAAAGAATCAGGAATAAAATATTCCGGGATATAGGCGGCCAGATCTGTGTCAATTTTAACATCCGATACATTCTTACCATTCTCTTCAGCCACTTCTTCAGGAATAACATCTTTCATTTCTTCTGAAACACATTCTTTTACAAGACGCATATACATATCGAATCCAACTTCATTGATCCTGCCGCTTTGTTCCACTCCCAGAAGATTACCGGCCCCGCGGATTTCAAGGTCTTTCATTGCTATTTGAAGTCCGGAGCCTAATTCAGTATGTTCAGATAGCGTTTCAAGCCGCTTTATTGACTCATCAGTCATTTTCTCGAATGGTGAAGTAAGAAGATAAGCAAATGCCTGCGCGTCCGATCTTCCAACTCTCCCTCTTAATTGATATAACTGAGCTAATCCAAAATTATTTGCCTGATTTACTATTATTGTGTTTACATTCGGAATGTCAAGCCCGGATTCTATTATCATTGTTGAAATAAGACACGAAAAATCACCACGGGTAAAAGAGATCATAATATCCTCAAGTTCTCTCTCTTTCATTTGGCCGTGTGCTATTCCAAAAGTTGCTTCCGGCACTATTTTCTCAAGGCTCCTGAGCATCTTATTGATTGTCCGGACTCTGTTATGGACAAAATAAACCTGGCCTCCCCTGTCCATTTCTTTAATGATTGCCGCCCGGACAAGATCATCATCATATTCAGAAATCTCAGTGATGATTGGCAGCCTGTTAATGGGAGGAGTGTTTATGACTGAAAGATCTCTTACACCTAATATTGACATATGCATCGTTCTCGGAATAGGAGTGGCGGTCATTGTAAGTACATCAACCTGGGTGCGGAGTTGTTTGAGTTTTTCTTTATTAGCGACTCCAAATCTTTGCTCTTCGTCTATTACAATCAAACCAAGATCCTGGAAGCTGATATCTTTTGACAAAAGCCTGTGAGTACCGATTACAATATCAACCGATCTGTCTTTTAGTTTTTCAACGATCTGTTTCTGTTTTTTTGAGGTGCGGAAACGGGAAAGCATTTCTATATTTATTGGATATTTCTCGAGCCTATTGCTGAATGTCTCAAAGTGCTGTTGTGCTAATATTGTAGTAGGGACAAGGATCGCAACCTGTTTGCTGTCGTTAACAGCTTTAAAAGCAGCTCTTAGTGCAACCTCGGTTTTGCCAAAACCGACATCTCCGCATACCAGCCGGTCCATTGGTTTAGCTTTTTCCATATCTGTTTTGATTTCCCAGCAGGCTTTTAACTGATCCGGCGTTTCTTCAAATTGAAAGGAGACCTCAAGCTCTCTCTGCCAATGTGTATCCGGTGAAAACGAATAACCTTTTTCCGTATGGCGCTTAGAATACAATTTAACAAGATCTTTTGCTGCAATTTGAACCGATTTTTTTGTACGTTTTTTTATTCGATCCCAATCAGTTCCACCCAGTTTGCTCAGCTCAGGTTTAAAGCCTTCCTGACCTGTATATTTCTGCAGCAGGGGCAGCCTGTCTATGTTTAGGAATAATGTATCTCCTCCTTTATACTCTATTTTTAATACTTCCTGATCGCTTTGTCCGATCTGTATTTTTTTAAGACCAAGATACCTTCCAATGCCAAAATCCTCGTGAACAACAAAATCACCAATTTTAAGCGACAGCTCATCAAATATTACTTTTCTGGCTTTATATACTTTTTTAGGTTTCCTGAAAACCTTTCTTGAAAATATTTCATGATCATTTACTAAAGCAATTTGTCCTTCAGGATAAATAAATCCTTCTGAAAGAGTTCCGGACGTTATTTTATAGGGTGCAGTTAAAAGATCTTCGTCAAGTATCAGATCCCTGAGCCGGTCAGCCTGACTGTCATTCTCACAGAGAATAGTAATACTAAGTTTCGGATAATCTTTGTGAAAATCATTGAAAACCTGTGAGAAAAACTTGAGATCTCTGCCAAAGTAAGGAAGTGAACGAAAATTAAAATCAATCACATTCTTCTTATCCCCTGCAGCAAGCCTGTTCAAAAGATACGCTGAGTTTCTGGATTCAAATGATTTATTAATTTCATCGAATATATTCCTGGGATCAACAAATCCATGTCCGGAAATGAAATTTTTGTCTTTATTCCAGCGGTCGCAATACTCTCCCACTACTTTCTGGGCAGAAACGGGCTGATGGAAGAATAAGGGAGCAGATTCACTCAAATATGATAGTATTGAATTGTCTTTTTCGGGAATATGCGGAGCTAATCCTCCCTTGATTTCCGTTGTAGGAGGGAAAATGGTAATATTGTCAATTGTTTCCAGAGATCGCTGAGTGTTTATATCAAATAATCGTATGGATTCAACAATATCTCCGTCAAATTCTATCCTGACAGGTTTTAACATAGCCGGTGGAAATATGTCAATAATGCCTCCCCGGACTGAGATATCACCAAAATCCTCTACCATTGATTCCCGGGTAAATCCCTCCTCAATGAGATAATTTACCAGCAGATTAAAATCTGATTCTTCACCGGCTTTTATTTGCAGCAGCCTGTTCTTGAATGATTTATAAGATACGATCGGGTGAAGCAATGAACGAACTTCGATAATATAAGTGCCGGGCTTTTTAAGACATAAGTTCTGAAGGCATTTCAGGCGGGCAAGTTTAATGTCAGAGTTGATTTGCCTGTCTTCAAGATGCAGACCCCTGTATGATGGAAAATAGTTGATCTCCTCCCCTGAGATCGCTTCTATATCAAGCGACAGCGCTTCAGCCCACTTATAGTCGGGAGTGATTACAATTAACTGCTCATCTGTATTTTGGGCAAGAGCTGATATTAATACCGCAGTTGATGAACCGGATATACCGGTTATTTCAAAATGGTCTTTATTGGCAACTCTTTTTTGACATTCATTAAATGGACCAGATCCATAAAACTTTTTTAAATCATTTTTTAATAACATAATCCATTATATCAAAGGAAATATTTTATTATTTATAATACAAATAGATGGCAGTAATACTTCTGTTGAGATCTTATCTTTGATTATTCATAACCTGTCTATTCCCAATCTGCCTAAAGCAATTCTTATGAATCCGTCCGCATCTTCAATTGCTCTTTGAGCCTTTTCAGCAGAAACATCCGCAATAAGCATTACTATTGCTGTTTTAACATGTCCATCACTCTTTTTTAGAATCTCAGCAGCGGTCTCATACCCAACACCAGTGACCATCATTACAATTCGCTTGGATCGCTCATGAAGCTTACGGCTGGTCATTTTTAGATCAATCATCATGTTCTTATATACCTTACCCATCCTTATGAACGATGCGGTAGTGAGCATATTCAATACCATCTTCTGGGCAGTTCCGGCTTTCAGCCTGGTCGAACCCATAATTGCCTCAGGACCGACCACTGGGCAAATAGCAACATCCGGATCAACAGTTAATTCTTCTTTCGGTACACAGGAGATAAATATGGTTTTTGCACCAAGTTCTTGCGCATAATTAATCGCCCTGATAACATAGGGCGTTCTTTTGCTTGCAGTAATTCCGCAAAGGACATCTTCTTTGCAAAAATCCCTCTCATTCAGGTCTTCTATGCTTTGATCCTCATTATCTTCCGCACCTTCCCTGGAAAGAATTAAAGATTCGTTTCCCCCGGCAATTATTCCCTGAACCTGCTCAGGATCAGATCCGAATGTTGGAGGACATTCCGATGCATCAAGAACACCAAGCCTACCGCTGGTTCCGGCCCCAATATAAAAAAGTCTTCCACCTTTTTTAAAGGTACTGACTATAATATTCACACCATTTTCTATGGAGGATAATTCGTTTTTGACTGCAGTATGTACTTTTGCATCCTGATCGCTGATTTTCTTCAGGATATCCGATACCGAAGCAGTATCTATATTTTCGGTATCAGGATTCCTCTGTTCAGTAACCAGATGCTGTAATTCATCAAATATTTTATGGTTGTTCCTGTTCATTTTGGATCCGATATGTTTTTTAAGACGGCAATTACTGCATATAAAACGGGATTTTTATTTGCCTCAGTTAGAAGATAATGAGACAAATTTCTAATATCTGCATTCCATTTATATTTGTCAACTTCTTTTATTTCATTATATGCCCTGGTTCCTTTAGGGAAAATAC
>JBHPLC010000126.1:0-4236 GCA_042564455.1 Candidatus Zhuqueibacterota bacterium
AATACTTCTCATGGTGACGGCAGACTGCAGTTGCAGATATCGTCTTCAGATACAAAGTATGATTCTTATTCATATGATCCTGGTGATCCTTCTCCCTGTTTCAATTCACATCTGAAATCACGCACGATTGAACGCTATGAAGAGTTGATCTCTTCGAGGAACGATATTCTCGTTTTTGAAACGGAACCATTCGAGCAGCAGCTGACAATTGCCGGTCCTATCTCCGCTGTCTTATATGCCTCAACTTCCGCTAAAGATACTGATTGGAGTGTTACACTGTACGGGATCGCAGAAAACGGAGAAGTCTACCCCATCGGTATGACCTGGAGTGTACTTAGGGCTCGTTTTAGAAATTCTGTAGTAACTCCTGAATTTCCGGAACGAAATAAAATATATAAATATACTATCGATCTAAGTCACACAGGTATTACGTTTACTGAAGGCGAACGGATCCGCATGGAAATATCCTCAGCGGCATTTCCAGAGTATTCTCGAAATCTTAATACCGGCGGTCATAACGAGATGGAAACGGAGTTCGTTACAGCTCATCAGAAGATTTATCATTCCGCTGAATATCCATCGCATATTCTGCTTCCGGTGGTTTTACATGATAAAAGATAAACAGAAATAGAGCCATGTTACTGTCCGAGTTGAACCATTCTCTTTGATGACAAAATACTTGATTCATTTTCCGGAAGATTCGGCTCAGGGGAAAGTTTTACAATCTGATTATGAATTAACATACGAAAAGTTAAATAGTATAATTCTGATCCGAATGCTGAAATATTATTTGCATTGGAAGTATTAAAAATGCGATAAAACTATTCTTTATATTAAACGTATAATATTATAATTCTATTTTATATAAGAGAGGCGCATATGAATCCAAGAAGATATATTATAATAATTCTGCTGTTGGCTTCGGTCTGTCTGCTAAGTTTCGGGGATCACCTTGTAACACAAAAAGGAAAAGGTGACGGGCCGCAGATAACACAAAGTGAAGCCGTGCTGACAGCGGACAAATATGCCCGTGTTCACTGGACACTGACAGAGAAAAACCTGACCGGATACAAAGACAACGGTAAATTTCGAAGCAACTATGGGATGGGTGACCGAATCGGAATGGCGTATAAATGGGGCGGATGGGATACGATCGAAGATTTTCTGGAGAAGGTCGAAAAGGGATACGGTACGGGAACAGGAGGAGGATCAAATGTCTACAGCAAATTCTCAAAGAACGACGTTACAGGCATATCGTGTACGGGACTGGTGTCGCGTGCATGGCATCTCAAACACAAATACACACTGAATTACGGTAAACCGTTGTTTTCCCGGGAATTTCGAAAGATCACTCACGATGTTCCTGACACAGATCTGCAAAAAAACAGGCTTGATTCACTCAAAAAAGGGGACGCGTTCATCAATTCCGGTCATATCATGCTCTATCTTTATACAGGCAGGGACGGCCGTGTCCGGGTACTGCATTCGACCACACCGGGCGTAATATTTCAGGCTTTTGATGTATCACAACTTACCCGAAATGGTTACAAACCGATCCGGTACAATAACATCGGGGAAACCGAAAATCCTCCGGGAACCGTTTCGAATCCGATTTTACTCAAAACTGATAAAGGTAAACAGACCGTTGAAGGGAATACACGCGACGTCGTGTCGATGGAATTCGACGAGTACGCGGGGTGTTCGACCGGTTCGCAGACGGGCCCGGAAGTCTTATATAGAATTGAGATAAAAAAAGCGGGAAAAATCGAGATCGGCGTTACTGATTTTAAGGATGAAGGGATCGACAACGACATCTTTCTGCTGCGCTCACTCGATGCAAATGAGAAGCATAAAGCTCTTGATTGCATTGCTGGCGATGATAGAAAAATTGAATGGAACGCTGTTCCCGGTACATACTGGATTGTCGTGGACAGCGGTAACGACACACCCGGCGAATATTCTTTATCATTTAAATACAGCAGGAATTAGATTCATGTTCTGCAAATTAATAGGATCACTTAACAATCAAACTTATTTGAGGAAGATTTTGTGATCAAATGGAACGTTTGCGGAGCAGACCGCATATTCCGGGAGACGACCTAATCCGTCCGATGGGGCTTCGCCCCTCTTAACAATATCCAAGAATCCTGACGGTATATTTGTCACAGCAACAATGTCGAACTTTCCCGCAAAAGTGGGAATTCATTCCGCAGGGTGGAACTTTGCCCCACGCGTTCCTACTATTACTTTTCAATTTTAATGTTTAATCCTGCATCAAATTGCTGTGGTTTAAGTTTAATATGTATAACACCTTCATTTGACGGGAGGTAACACCATCCTTCATCGGAGTCTTCCAGTTCCGTTATTCTATTAAATTCACTGAGCGATCCTGTGATACCTGAATCAGATGTCAATGACACCGAATTAGGTTTATTACCGGAATGCACAGTGAAATAGTAATTTCTTTCTGCAGGCATTCCTTCATAACCTTCGCCCTGGGCGCATCCGTTTACAGAAATTTGAATCATATCATTATCGGTCACTGCATCACAGGTAAATACTGTTTTGTTAAATTTGTTTTCTCTGAATTTATATGTTAATCCGTCATCTTCGAACAGGGTGAAACCGGTTTCTTTAGCAGTATGAGGATAAATGTCCACCTGTAGTGGATCCCGTGGTCTCTGCTGCATTCTGTTTTCGTAAAATGCTTCCGGATACATAGGTAAAATCGCACCTTCTTTGACCAAAACCGGGAGCTTATAATCAGACACATCGTAGTCTGTAATTGTCTGTTTGCCCTGATAGGTTTTACCATTCTCAAAATCGGTCCATTTCCCTTCTGGAAGATATACACTCCAGGTATCGGTGTCTTCATACACCGGCGCTACCAGAAACGATTCGCCAGACATGAATTGATATTTCGTTTTGGCGTTATCGCCGGTTTCTTCCCATGTATTAGGATCATCCGGGAATTCAAAAACCAGAGCTCTTTGAACCGGAACACCTGTCTGATGGCATTCCAGACTATAGGTATATAAATAAGGCATAAGACGAGATTTAAGTTTCAGGGCTTTTCGATTGTGTATGGTAAAGGGATCTCCATAACTGAAAGGTTTTTTCTCGTGCTTGTCCCTGGACCAGTTGTCGATGATCATCATAAAAGGCGTATAACATTTCCACTGAAGATCTCTTACGTAGGTTAAGCTGTCGCCCCCGTAAATACCTTCGACATCACCGGTGGCGCCGTTCTGGGCCGAAAGTCCCGAGCCGGTAACCGTAGGAATATGCCATCGTATCCAGTCCAGGCTTCCGGAATTGTCACCGGTCCACATAACGGTGTACCTTTGGGAGCCCGCCCATCCAAGGGTTACCCATAGTACACCCCGGGCGTCGGAGTAATCTTCAATATAATTGTAGCACTGACGGCAGGCGTTCAGCGAGAACTTGTATCCTCTGCCTACCCAGGCTATATCCAGTTTAAATAACCTGACACCCCACTCTTTTACAATTTTCTCAAATTCTCTGCCCTCATCCGTCCACATACCCGTATAGATGTTTCTTTTTTCCAGTTCTTTCTGCACTTCAGGAAATCTTTCAAAGTTCATTCTATAGCCGTCGTTGGGCAGAAACCATCCTATCGGGATATCATTATCAATATATTTATCCGCATAGGATACACATTCATAGGTGCCGTCTTCATATCTGTCAGCGTCACCGAATTCCATAGCCCACATGGGCGTCATGAACGGCCTGCCGGTGATCAGCGTGTATCCATCGATTATTTTTTTCAAAGAGGGACCGTAGAAATAATAGCAATCAAACCTGTTTTCATTATGTGTTACTTTTACAGGATCTTTAAAGGAATACGTACCCCGGGCAAAGGTGTTTCTAAATGCCCCGTATCCCTTAAGCGACATATAAAAGGGCACGACATTGGGATGGTCATTTTCATTCCATCTTGCCGTGGAAGAGATATTGATATCCTGATCATTGTGATTAAAGTGACCATTCTGCATACCGCAACCATAAAAATAATCATCACTATTGCGCTTAATAGTCTGATAAGTCATTAAACTATCAGTTGGCTGCCGCCGCCTGCCTCTTCGCGAGGTTCTCTGACCGGTTGTATCCGGGGGAGGTATTTTCTCACCGTAGGTTATTGGAGAAACTTCTTCAAATATCATTGTAGTATTGTCATTTTTATAAAGTGCAAACCGGCACGGTGATTTATACACC
>JBHPLC010000127.1:0-4235 GCA_042564455.1 Candidatus Zhuqueibacterota bacterium
TGATTTTATAAACAGATCCCCGGATGAACAAAATGTATACAGTTCCATCAGATATCCTCAATCGGAAAAATTGCTTAATATCAGGGAAAGAGAAAAAGCCGGTTTGAATGAATATAAATTGATCGATGAAGAAAAGAATATTTATCAGATACCCATTGAAAGAGCAATGGAACTGATCGCCGCTGAATCAAAGTGATTTTGACTTTTAAAACTTACCTATGTAAAATGATAATAACTCCTTAATTTTATAAGTGTTCAATTTAATGTAAAGGGGAAAAATTGGGCTTAGACGTAGAACTTCTGTCTCGCATTCAATTTGCCATAACCATTGGTTTCCATTTTTTATTTCCACCCATATCCATAGGTCTGGCATGGCTGCTTGTTTTTGTAGAATGGAGATCATGGAAGAAAAATGATAAAACATTCGAAAAGATCGGCAGATTTTTCGGCAAATTACTTGCTCTTACCTTTGTGGTGGGTGTTGCAACAGGTATTGTTATGGAATTCCAGTTCGGTATGAACTGGGCAAAGTATTCTGAATTTGTTGGGGATATATTCGGCGCACCGTTAGCCGCAGAAGGTGTATTCGCATTCTTTCTGGAGTCTTCTTTCCTCGGTCTGTATCTTTTCGGAAGGAAAAGAGTATCCAGGGGAGTACACTGGTTTTCCATTTTCATGGTCGCTTTCGGCGCAACCATCTCCGCATTCTGGATAATCGTAGCAAATTCCTGGCAGCAGACACCGGCAGGTTTTATTATTCAGAACGGAAGAGCGGAATTAACTGATTTCTGGGCAGCAGTTTTTAATGCATCAACACATCACAGGTTCTTCCATACGATGGTTTCCTGTTTCATAGCAGGTTCTTTTTTCATGGCAGGTATATCTGCATATTTATTTCTAAAAAACAAAGGTTCAGAAGCTGCCAAAAAAGCGCTGAAATTATCTATCATAACCGGTCTTATTTTCTCCGTACTTGTTGTTTTCCCGACCGGTCACGAACACGCAAAACAGGTCGCCGAAACCCAGCCGTCAAAATTTGCCACCATGGAGGGCCTGGTTGAAACAACCGAAGGGGCACCTTTGGTACTTTTCGGGATTCCATTGAACAAACCACCCAGCCTGAAACTCCCTATTGAGATACACGCTCTGTTAAGTTATATGGTTTACGGTAATTTTGATGCTGAAATAACCGGTATGGAGGAATTCCCCGAAAGTGAACTGCCTCCCATGTTTCTTACCTTTGTTTCCTTTCACAATATGGTGATCCTCGGGATGATATTTATATTACTGACTTCCTGGGGTACTTTTCTGATATACAGAAATAAATTATTCGAAAGTTGCAGATTCCTGAAAATGTTAATATGGGCAACTCCCCTGCCGCTGATAGCCATTCAATTCGGCTGGGTAACCGCAGAGGTCGGAAGACAGCCCTGGATCGTATTCGGATTGTTAAAGACGAGCGAAGCATTTTCACCGACAGTACCCGCAGGGCAGGTACTGTTCTCGATGATAATGTACTGCATCATTTATCTATTGCTGGGTTCTCTTTACATTTTCCTGTTAAAAAAAGAAGTCAACCATGGTTTTGAGCAATAGTTATACCGGAGGAAATAAAAAATGGATTTAAATATAACTTGGTTTTTTCTATATAGTCTTTTGATCGCAGGATACGCTGTTCTTGATGGTTTTGACCTTGGAGTGGGAGTTCTGCATCTGTTTGCAAAAACCGAAGAAGAAAAACGGATACACATAAATGCAATTGCTCCTGTCTGGGACGGTAACGAGGTGTGGCTCCTTACGGCTGGTGGTGCTCTTTTTGCGGCATTCCCGATAGTATACGCAACTGTTTTCAGCAGTTTTTATCTGGCTTTGACATTACTGCTTTTTGCCCTGATATTCAGGGCTGTCTCAATGGAATTCCGCGGAAAAGTCGATTCGGATAAATGGCGGAGCGCCTGGGATAAAGCCTTCGGTTTCGGAAGCCTGCTTCCTGCAATTCTCTTTGGAGTGGCATTGGGTAATATCTTACGGGGATTACCCCTGAACAGTGAGGGCGTTTTTACCGGGTCTTTTTTCGGTCTTTTAAATCCTTTCTCCGTTCTGATCGGTGTATTCAGCCTTGTAACCCTGGTAATGCACGGGGCGATCTATATGACAATGAAAAGTGACGGAGCTCTTAAAGAGCGGATGCAGAAAACCGCATCTTCTTTCTGGATGGCTTTTGTTGTGATCTATGCACTTGTAACCATATTTGCATTTTTTGCCGCCCCGCACCTTTTTGTAAATGTACTTAGTAAAATTTCCTTCTGGATATTCTTTATGATCCTGCTCGGTTCAATTATTTATCAGCCTGTTGCCTTGAAAGCAGGAAGATTCTTCCGAGCATTTTTATCCTCTTCAACGTCTATTGTATGCCTGATAGGCCTTGCTGCGGTCGGAATTTTTCCAAGAATGGTGCCCTCAATTACAAACCTGGATTACAGCCTGACAATATACAATGCCTCTTCCACTCAAATGACACTGTGGGTAATGCTGGTAATAGCCCTTCTGGGAATGCCAATTGTACTCGGTTATACATTTTTTATCTACAGAAAGTTTAAGGGAAAAGTTGTAATTGACGAATCAAGTTATTAAATTATTATAAATATTTTTAGGTTTACTATGATCAAAAGATGTGAATGGGTCGGTGACGACCCATTATATATTGAATACCACGACAAAGAATGGGGAGTTCCTGTTCATGATGACCGGTTGTTGTTTGAAATGATCGTTTTGGATGCCGCACAGGCAGGTTTAAGCTGGATCACTGTGCTCAGAAAACGGGATAATTACCGGAAAGCATTCGACAATTTTGATCCGGTGAAAGTATCGCAATACAATGAGAAAAAAATTGAACAGCTGCTTTCAAATGAGGGTATAATTCGAAACAAACAGAAGATAAATTCTGCAGTAACAAACGCAAAAGCTTTTCTGAAAGTTCAAAAAGAATTAGGAAGTTTCGACAGGTACATCTGGCAGTTCACAGGAAGCAAAACCAAAAAAAATGCATGGCGGTCTTTAAGTGAACTTCCGGCTAAAACCTCTGAATCGGAAGCAATGAGCAAAGATATGAAAAAACGGGGATTTACTTTTGTTGGCCCCACTATTTGCTATGCATTCATGCAGGCTGCAGGCATAGTCAACGACCACACAATCGATTGTTTCAGATATAACAATCTGTAACAGATCACTTATTCAATAATAAATCCACCGTCAGGCAGGAATGCACCGGCAGTACCAGTACCAGATCGCCTATATGAATTTTATTGAATGTCTGCTCATCTGTTTTTATTATACCGTGCTCCTGTGATAATGAAGACACATACGTTCTCATCAGGGGTTTCCATTTCGGATCAGACTCCAGTGCCACAAGCCCGAAGATCCTGTTACCTGTATGATCCTCAATAAACTCCTTGGACAGATGCACCGCCCCCCCGTATATCACAATCTCATTTCTCTCAGTATGTTTTGCTACAACAGGGCATGCAACAGCAACGCCGATATTTTTGAATGAACATGAACGAAGAAAAACCTGCGTTACATCATAAAACACAAAATTACCCGGCCTGATCTCATCAACGTTTTCAAAAGTTTCAACAACGCTGCAGCCCGGAGTATCGCCAACAGATATCTTAATATCTTTAAATCCCTCACCTGCAAGGCGTTCTTTTACATTATTCAACCTTTCAACCGTTTCTGCGAACAGATTCCTTATCTCATCCTCCGATTTAGCATGATAGGAATGTCCGGTATGTGTTAACAGGCCCTCCAGTATCAGATTATCACATTCATTTATTCCTCTCACTACATCAAGGATCTTGGATGTATCACTAAAATCCAGACCGGTCCTGTTATAACCTATATCTATCTTGATCCAAACCCTGGTTTTGCTTTTCAGATTCGTTTTGAGATAATTTACTGTTCTTACAGATTCAACAAGCAGGTTCAGATCTATTTTTGCCGCCAGTTCGTTTATTTTTCCGATCTCACGGATATTTACAGGGAATGCGACCGTAATATCATTCCATCCGTTATCAGCAAAATATTCCGCCATATCGACAGATGAGACTGTAATGCTTTTTACTCCGGCATCCTTGAAAAATTCACCAACCTCAGCAGATTGATGAGTTTTAAAATGAGGCCGGAAAACCACTCCGCTTTTCTCCGCTTTTTCAGCCATTCTTTTAATATTCTTT
>JBHPLC010000128.1:0-4224 GCA_042564455.1 Candidatus Zhuqueibacterota bacterium
TAAAGTTAAATATTTAGACTTTCAATATTGTTATACCATTATTTTGTATTAAAGAATGCGATTATAAAAGTGCCAACGTTATCATATATTATCTAATTTAATATTCTCCAGCAATTATATCAATACCGGCTGTATAATATTGAACCATCCGTCTTTTTGGCTGTATAATCATTTAAACCAGACCAAATTACGGGAAGACCGATGAAGAAAGTCCTGCCTTTTCTTTTGTTCTTTATTACTGTAATGATTTTGACTTTGAGCTCCCACCCCTCTATCGGATGGTGGGATTCCGGCTCTTATGTTCTTCTTTCCAAATATATGAGCAGTCCCGTACCGGCAGGATCGATCCTGTATATTCTTCTCGGCAGATTTCTCGATATTTTTCTGTTCTTTACCTCAACAGTCAATGCTGTCACAATGGTAAGTATCCTGTCCGCTGTTTTGGCATCTTTAATGATGTACTATACCCTCCTGTATATTTTCCGGTATTTTCATGAGGAAGAAAACTCCGGGCAGTATATCACTGCATTTTTATCCGCACTTGCTTTTCCGTTCATGTTCAATATCTGGCAGGAGGCGGCTGTTACGCGTGTCTATATACTCGGAGTATTTTTTACCGGAGTTATACTCTACTGCACCGTAAGAATATGGCTTACCGAAGATGATGAGACTAAGGAGCGGCTGTTTATATTACTCGCTTTTATTCTGGGATTGGACTTTGCGGCACACAGGCTTAATACTCCGTTTCTTCCGGTGATGTTTTTACTTCTGTTATTTCCGCTCAGGCATAGATCAATAGACTTAAAATTTCTTTCGTTCTCACTTTTTTCATATATAATCGGCTTTTCGGTACATCTTTTTATACTGATCCGCTCCGGCCAGAACACATTGCTGGATATGAGTGCTGTAAATTCTTTCGATGATCTTATGAACTGGATCTTCATGGATAGGTACGGGCAGGGTTCTAATTTCCTGAGTATTCTTGACAGGCGCGGACCTTTCTGGGAATACCAGATCAAAGAGATGTATCTCAGGTATGTAGGCTGGAATTTTCTCGGCCGGGAGGGTATCACCCTGTTTAAAGCCTTCCCGTTTTTTCTTACTGTGACCGGATTCTTCTACAGTCTGATCAAAAAACCGAAAACATGGATCGTAATTGCAGTTACATTCCTTTTTTACTCTTTTATGCTTTTACTTTATCTGAATGTACGTGAAGGATTCCAGAGTATTGAACGGGAGATCGCAAGGCTTTATCTGCCGTCGTTCCTGATCCTTTTTGTCTGGACAGGAATTGGATTGTATTTTATCTGCAATATTTTTAACTGGATAACGGAAAGGATCAAATTTCACAGAAATTCTGCTGTAGTTTTTGCCGGGATCATCGGATTCTGTATCCTTCCGCTCAACCTGTTTATTTCAAACTGTAATGAATGTGACAAAAGCGGATATTATTTTCCCGTTGATTTTGCGTATAATATACTGAACAGCTGCGAAGAAAATGCTATAATTTTTTCGAATGGTGACAACGATACTTTCCCATTATGGTATAGTCAGTACGTTGAGGGAATAAGACCGGATGTCAGTGTTGTGAACTTGAGTCTGCTGAATCTTAAGTATTACGCCGAACAACTGGTCAGAGAACCCTTTTCTCTTCCGATCGACACAGCGTATATTAATCGGGAAGGATTTTTCCAGCCGACAAGGACAGATTCGGTTGTACCCGTTAAATTCGCTCTCTCCGACAGCTTTGGAGAAGTCACAGATTCTCTGGAATTAACAATTCCCGGGAGAAGGCTCGGAGATAATTATGCACTGCTTGCCCAGGACAAAATGCTGCTGACAATATTAAAAGAGAACCGCTGGGAAAGACCAGTATATTTTACAATTACAACATCCCGTTCAAACCAGCCTGGGCTTGGGGGGCAATTAAAATTAACAGGAATGGCTTTCCGGATCGTACCTGACGGTGATACGGATCTGTCTGTAAAAGACCTGGAAAATAAACTGCTGAATGTTTTCAGGTTCAGGGGATTTAGTGATCCTAACATACTTGTCGATCAGAATACAAGAACTCTGTTCACTAATTTCCGGTTTCTATTTTTGCAGCTTGTTAACTTTTATCTATCGGAAGGAGAATTAGAAAGAGCCGGTGAGATATTTGATAAAATGGAAGAAAAACTCCCCAGGTGGAGATTTTCCGATAACCAGAATCAAATGATCCTGCAGATCGAAGAAAGGCTCAAACGGTCAGAAATATATTAATTCTCGGGATCGATCCGGAAGAGATTCCAGATGATCCTGTATCTGACCTCAAGTTCATCGTTGTATTTTGAATTAACCCGGATATCTTCTTTGAATTTCCACTCTTCAGTAAATTTTCCCAGTTCATTCTGCAGATCGGTTTTATGGATAAATTTCCTGCCGTGCAGGCTGTGAACAGCATCTATCTGATCTTCGCTGAACAAATTTGTGGTGAGGTTTTCTCCTGCTTTTTCAGAATCTATTAAAAAACTGCTAACTTCCGACAACTCAATAATATTTTGTCTTTCTTCCGCAGTTGAACCGGTTATTCCTTCCAAAGCAGTTTTAAAGGATACTGCGTTCTCAAATTCTCTGTCTTTCATATCTTCAGGGATCACAAACACAATATTATTTTCTTCTAAATTCTCTAATACAAAGTTATCAATTTTATATGTAACCGGTCTGTAAACAGGCCTCTGAAATACATTCTGAACAAAGAATAGAGATACAAAACTGAATACTCCGGCGATTACAGGTGTCAGGATCCACCCTGATGAAATTTTTCCAAGCAGTCTGTACTTAATACCCCGTCCCCCTTTCGCAAGCGCGATTCCTATTATCCCGCCGATAACAGCCTGTGAACTTGATACCGGTACAAGAGGAAACGACGGCAGACCATGTCCCGAAAGCCAGTATGAAAGCCCCTGGGATGCAAAAAGAAAAAGTACGATCGAATGTGCCAGAACAACGATCAATGCTGTCATGGGAGAAAGTCTGAAAAGATCATTGCCTACTGTAAGCATAACTTTTTTTGAATAAGTAAAAACACCAACAGCAACTGCCAGTCCGCCTAAAAGGAACAACTGCTGAGCACTCGTAAGGGTCATAAAATCACCGATATTCAGATTATTAAACGGACAGGAATCCACAAAAACACCCATTACATTTGCTATATTGTTTGCTCCGAGACTGTATGCCCCGAAAGCGCCTATCACAAGCAGGCTTAGCCGCGTAAACTGGTCAAGATCCAGCAAATGAATTCTGGAAATCCGGGTAACATTTTTTACAATTTTATACAATGAAAATGCTATCAGGGCACCAAGTATCGGGGACATCACCCATGTTAGAAATATCTTTGAAAGAGAAGAAATATGAGTTATAGATCCAGTGAATAAATTCCAGCCGATTATTGCACCGACGATCCCCTGGGAAGTTGAGACAGGGAGTTTTACTTTAGTCATTATGGTTATGGTTACTGCAGCAGCTAATGCAACGGTAAAAGAACCGGCAAGTTCGTTCACAGCTCCAAGCTGTGATAGTGTATGAGTTGTCCCGGCCCCGCTGACAACGGCTCCGATAATCAGGAATACACCTGTAACGATGGCAGCTGTCCGGAATTTCAACATTCTTGTCCCGACAGCAGTCCCGAAAATATTAGCCGTGTCGTTTGCTCCCAAAGACCAGCCCAAAAACAGACCGCTGAGCAGATAGAACCAGATCATTTATGTCCTGAAGTTATATACTTCTTTTAATTGTAAATATTGCCAGCATGTCGCATACATCTTCCGCTTCATCCGCAATTTCTTCAACACAGATAACAAAATGTCTCATGTGAAGCTTCTGACTAAGATCGATATTCATACTGAATATATCTTTTTTTATCATTGTCGTGATCTGATCAGACTCCTTCTCATACATATAGACTTTATTAACATGATCCCTGACTGCATTTATGTCCCTTAGATATGACCTTATTGCCATCTCCATCGACTCAACTGCTTTCATACTTATATCTGTTAATTCGAGGTATTTATTCTTTATTTCCTCAACTATTAACGGTCTCTCATCTGAAAAAGATATCAATGTTTCTGTCATTTTATTTAGAACTTTGTCGGAGCTTTCGAGCAGACGAAGCACATCTCCCCTGGCTTCCGGGATCAGAGTTTCAGCATATAACCGGTTCTCAATATCTCTTCTGAGACG
>JBHPLC010000129.1:0-4209 GCA_042564455.1 Candidatus Zhuqueibacterota bacterium
TCCAATACCTTGATTCACTTGATAAAGGCGCCGGTAAGGAATATTTAGATGGCAGAGAAGGTTCCCAAAGATCTTTTAGGGTATGTCCATTCTGCGGTAAAAAATTCGACCTGATTAAAAGCAAGCTGGATAAACGAAAAGATTATGCCATAGAATGGAACAGCGACCTGGATCTTGGTGTCCCAATAATAGATAATCAGCACAGGAAACTTCTTCAGAGTATAAATTCACTTTTAAATGCAATAATTCGTGAAGAAGGATTTGAAGAAGCTGGAAAAGCTATTAAATTTCTCCAGGATTATACTAAAGCACATTTTGCTACAGAGGAAAGCACTATGCTGAAGTATGCTTATATAGATTACGATATTCATAGAAAACAGCACCAGATATTCAAGAATAAGATTTCTAAATATGCAAAGAGGCATGCTGATTCCGGTTCTACTAAAGAATTAGCAACTAAACTGGCGAAAGAACTCTGGGGCTGGTTTAAAAACCACATCCAAAAAGTAGATAAAAAATTCGGGGTTTTTGTCAAAATAAAAACCGGGAAAGAAGATCCAAAATCTTTTGATGAAATATTTGAAGATATGACAGAAGCTCTTGAAAATTAACTTACCCAAAGATCATAAATTATCTAATCATTAAATATTACGAAAGGTAAAATCATGAAACCATTTATACGGTTCACACTGGTTTTCTTACTGGTATTCATTTCTGCCGATATGGACATTAGTGCTATTGCACAGGATTTTGATGAGGACATGTTCAACGGCCTGAGATATCGCAACATCGGTCCGTCAAGAGGCGGGCGCGTCACAACTGTTGCAGGTGTCTCATCACAACCGAACGTATTCTATATGGGCGCTACCGGCGGGGGTGTATGGAAAACTGAAGATTACGGACAGTCCTGGAGAAACATTTCCGACGGTTACTTTGAGACCGGTTCCATCGGTGCTATCCGTGTTGCACCGAACAATCCTGACATAATTTATGTCGGGACCGGCTCCGACGGAATAAGGAGTAATGTTATTACCGGACGGGGAATATATAAATCTTCTGATGCCGGCAGAACCTGGGAATTCATCGGTCTGCGTGATACAGGGCAGATCGGCTCTGTCGAGGTCCATCCTACAAATCCGGATATTGTTTTTGTTGCGGCGCTTGGTCATGCTTACGGACCGAACAGGGACCGCGGTGTCTATCGCTCAAAAGACGGCGGGAGTACGTGGGAAAGAGTTTTTTATCTGTCAGAGGATACCGGTGCTATTGACCTGGAACTTGCACCGGATAATCCGGATGAGATATATGTCGGAATGTGGCATGGTGTACGCCAAGCATGGACGATCATTAGCGGTAACCTCGAAGGCGGACTCTTTAAATCATCCGACGGCGGTGACACATGGAACAAAATGACAACTGGGCTCCCTACGGGGATCTTCGGGAAAAGCGATCTTGCTGTTTCAAAAGATAATCCGGACAGAGTTTATGCCCTGATCGAGGCTTTAGAGGGAAGCGGTTTTTACCTTTCTGAAGACCGCGGCAGAACTTTCAGGCTTGTGTCATCACAGGGAGGCCTGCTTAACAGACCCTTTTATTACTGTAACATAGATGCAGATCCTTCAAATGCCGATGTTCTTTATGTCAATACCGGAAGTTACTATAAATCCTCCGACGGAGGCAGAACATGGCAGACACGCAGCACTCCCCATGGTGATAACCACGATATGTGGATAAATCCGAATGATTCTAACCTGTTTATTCAGTCAAATGACGGTGGGGCGAATGTTACGCGTGACGGCGGCCAGACATGGTCGACACAGAATAATCAGCCAACTGCTGAAATATACCAGGTTGCCGTAGATGACCAGTTCCCATACTGGGTGTATGGCGGACAGCAGGATAACAGCACAATAATGGTGCCGAGCGCCCCGCCCTACTCAACTGCCATAGGCCCGACAGCCTACTGGCGTGCAATAGGCGGGTGCGAGACCGGACCAGCTGTCCCCAAACCGGGAAACCACAATATAGTCTTTGCCAATTGTAAAGGGCGTTTCGGAGTATATAATAAGATCACAGGACAGGAAAAACAGTATTATGTAGGCGCTGCGAATATGTACGGCCATAATCCGAAAGACCTGAAATACAGATTTCAGCGTGTATCCCCTATTCACGTTTCACCGCATGATCCCGATATTGTTTATCATGCATCCCAGTATCTGCATAAAACGACCGATGACGGTGTGACATGGGAGACCATTTCACCCGACCTGACGGCATTCGAATCCGACAAACAGGTGATCTCAGGTTCACCGATTACAAGGGATATTACCGGAGAGGAGTTTTATTCAACAATTTATGCTATTCAGGAATCTCCTGTTCAGAGAAACCTTATATGGGTAGGAGCTAATGACGGACCCGTTCATGTCACCCGTGACGGCGGCAGAAACTGGGAAAACGTCACACCGAATGATATCCCCAGCGGAGGCAGGGTTCAGACGATTGAACCATCACCACATCTGGCAGGCAAAGCATATTTTGCAGCCTACAGGTATCTCTGCGCAGATGACTATGAACCGTATATCTACAAAACCGAGGATTATGGACAGACGTGGACACGTATTACTAACGGACGAAATGGTATTCCGATTGATTCCCCGACACGTGTGATCCGGGAAGATCCTTACAGGGAAGGCTTATTATATGCCGGGACAGAATTCGGAATGTATATCTCCTTCGATGACGGTAAAAACTGGCAGTCTTTTCAGCAGAACCTACCTGCAACACCAATTACTGATATAAAGATCTACCGCGAAGATATGGTACTATCCACTATGGGAAGGTCATTCTGGATAATGGACAACCTGACTCCCCTGCACCAGATGAACAGTCAGGTGAGAAATTCCGATTTCAGACTCTACGAACCGAAAACGGCATACCGTTTCAGAGGCGGCGGAGGACGAGGCGGCGGCAGCGGCCCGGAGTATCCGCGCACAGGTGCGGTAATAGATTTCTATTTTGCCGACCAGCCGTCCGGGAGAGTTACGTTAGAGATACTGGATTCAGGCGGAGAACTTGTCAGGTCTTATTCCAATCAGCCGAGCAGTATTGTATTCGAAGCGCCTTCCAGGCCCGGAATTCAGGAATTTGACACAAGAAGAGGCGCCGGACTTAATGTTGTCAAAGGCAACAACCGCTTTATCTGGGATCTGTCGCATTCAGGCTCATGGTCTGCACCCCGCGGAGGCAGAGGCGGTCGAGGAGGTGGTGGCGGCAGAAGCGGCCCGATGGCAGTGCCCGGCAATTACACACTGAAACTGACTGCCGGAGGCAGAACGCAGACAGTTGAACTTGAATTGCTTGCCGATCCGCGTGTAGCAGAATCTGGTATAACACAGGCTATATTCACAGAACAGCTCGAGTTCTCCCTGAAGATAAGAGATATGATAAGCAATGCTAACCTGACTCTTTCCCAGCTTAATGAGGCAAGGCAGAAATTCAGTTCAGACCGGGCAAAGATGGAAAAACTGGATGCACTGTACGCCAAAATGGTAACGTCCCAGGGTACCTATCAGACACCGATGCTCATGGACCAGATGAATTACCTGAACTCGATGTTAGGCCGTGCCGATCAGAAACCCGGTAATCACGCTTATATACGGTATGAAGAACTCTACGAAATACTCCTGAGTATCATAGAGGATCTTAATGATATAACCGGATAGGACATAATATAGATGAGACGAAGGGGCGTGCATTTGTGTATGCCCCTTTTTATTAACCGGAGATTTCAATGATAGACATAATAGTTGAAGCCATTATCGCTTTTTTCTCAAAGATCTTCAAACGCAATAAGCCGGACAAGGAAAAAGAGAAAGGGGAATGATGGAATTATGATATATATAACCTCACTTTTTAGTAAAAATTGCCAATTTCTACAAGAGTATTTTCGTTTTTAGTAATGTTCTATTAGATTTCTCCCACTGGGCGGGATAGAAATGACAGTACTATGAAAGAAGAAGGGTAATAATAAACTTAAGCTATGCGAGAACTTTTGAAATCTTACTTTTGGGTGTTTTAAGGCGAATTAACGATTTGAATATAAAATCCAGGCTTATACCGCTATATCCATTTTCCATCTTTGCAATCCGTGCCTGGTTTGATTTCAGCATTTTCGCTAATTCATGCTGTGTATAACCGCTTTTTTTACGC
>JBHPLC010000013.1:0-54610 GCA_042564455.1 Candidatus Zhuqueibacterota bacterium
TCCGGATAAAAAGATGTTGCATAAGATTTTTATGATGGATACATTATAGTTTCCCGGAATAAAAAAACCACCTTTGTCTTATCATTTTATGGAAAACGATTGGTTTAAAAATTGGTTTGGTGAGGATTATCTGCAGGTGTATTCACACCGGAATGCGAATGAATCGGAAGTATTTATCAATACATTGACGGGATTGATCGCATTAAAACCGGGATCGAGTATTCTTGATCTTTGCTGCGGTGCAGGCAGGTATTCAATACTTTTGGCAAAAAAGGATTTTAAGGTTACAGGGGTTGATTTATCAGAGGTCCTGATAAGATCTGCTAAAAAGAAGGCAGCTGATCTTAAAGCCGATGTGAATTTTGAAGTTAAAGATATGAGATCGATCATTTATGAGTCAGAGTTTGACCTGATCATTAATATGTTTACTTCTTTCGGATATTTTGAGAGTGAGGCTGAGAATGAGAAAGTGATCAGGAGTGTCTACAGATCATTGAAAACGGGCTCATATTTTGTACTTGATTATTTGAATTGTGCTCAAATAGTAACAAATCTGCAGCCTTATGACGAGTATAAGCACAACAATATTTTGATACAGCAGTACAGGAAGATCAACCGGAATAATAACAGAGTGGAAAAGACAATAAAACTGATAGAAAATGAAAAGGAAAAGACATTTTTTGAATCGGTAAGGTTATACAATCCGGATGATCTCAAACGGATGTTTAAGCAGAATGGATTTGAAATAAAATATGAGCTTGGCAATTATTTGGGGGAGGAGTATTGCGAAGAATCACCAAGATATATTTTAATTGGGAGAAAACCAGATGCCTGAAATGTCCTTTAGACATATATCCGGTATACCGGAGTTTTTTAAAGATTTTACAGACAATTTTGAGCAGGTAGAAGAATTCTTTACTGCAAAGCCTAATAAAGAGAATAATTGGGAAAAAATAGTAGGTAAAGTTCTCAGCAAAGATTATGACAGAGAAATACTGAGTGAAATGCTTGAGAAGACGAATGATTTCGGGATGAGTAAAAATATCAGGAACAGGCAGCTAAAGAAATTCAGAAATCCAAAGAGTATTGCAGTTATATCCGGACAACAGGCCGGATTGTTCGGAGGGCCGATATATACTATTTATAAAGCTCTTACAGCGGTTGAGTTTTCAAAATATCTTGAAATGAAACTGGATATTCCGGTTGTACCGCTATTCTGGCTGGAGATAGATGATCATGATTTCGATGAGATCAGGAAATTTCGTTTGATGCAGAAGAATGGCGAGGTGATCAAATATGAATATTCTGACGATAAAACAGAGAGTAAGATACCAATTAAAAACAGGAAACTGTCGATAAATATAAATACAATAATAAATGATTTGTCAGAGCAATTTGGCGATACGGAGAACGGGAGCGAGATCATACATGATCTCCATGATATTTTTACCGAAGGTAAAGCAGTTTTTGAGGTTTTTGCGGAGTTTTTTCAGAAATATTTTCCCCGTCTTCCATTGTTATTTATCAATCCCGGTGATAAGAGACTGAAAAAACTATCTGCGCCTTTCTTTGAGAAAATAATATCCAAAAGGTCAGATGTCGAAAATATCCTGATGTCTCAAAGTGATGTTCTGCAAAAAAAAGGATATAACCCGCAGGTAAAGATTCAAGAAGATACGGTACATTTGTTTATTGAGAAAGATGATATTCGAAAAAGACTTAAAACTGCAGATTATCTTAATTCTAACAGCCCGGAAAAAAAATCAGATATTCATACCTTTGTTAATGAGAATTATTCTCATTTGAGCACTGATGTCCTTACAAGACCTCTTTTACAGGATTATTTGTTTCCTACAGCAGTTTATGTTGGGGGACCTTCTGAGATCGCATATTTTGCACAATTAAAAGGTCTTTATAAATATCTGAATATTCATATGCCGGTGATCATACCGAGATGGAGCGGAACTATAATAGACAGGCGCACATGGAGGTTCATTCGAAAGTTTAAACTCAGCACTCCAGACTTGTTCACCGGAAATACGGAAGAATTGATCTCCAGAATTTTGGATAAATCGTCAAATAGGAGACTGGATACAAGATTTGACAGGACATATCTTCAATTACAGAAGAGACTGAACGAGATCAAAAAAATAGGTAAATCATTAGACAGTACTCTTGTGGATATGGTAGATAATTCGGAAAAGAAAATGAAATATCAGCTGGATAAGATGAAGAACAGGTTTTTAAATACGATCACCAAATCGAATAAGATCAATGCTAAAAGGATAAGAAAAGCAGTAAATTCTATAATGCCGGATGGGAAATTGCAGGAAAGGGCGTTACCAATACTGAATTATCTGCTGAAATATGGCACAAAGTTTCCAAGATTCCTTTCACATGTAATTAATATAGAAACAGATAAACACCACATAATAAAGTACTGATCATGAATGAAAAAAAGACTGATATATTAGCATTTGCGCCTCATCCTGATGATATTGAAATGGGGTGCGGCGGAACAATGATAAAACTAAACAAACTCGGTTATGTAACCGGAATAATCGAAATGACAAGAGGTGAGCTGGGAACAAGAGGCACACCTGATATCAGAAAGCTCGAATCGATTAAAGCGGCAGAGATATTAGGAGTCAAATATAAGGAAAATCTTGATCTGGGTGACGGCACATTGGAAAATAACCGTACGAATAAAGAACTGGTTGTTGATATTATAAGGAAATATCGGCCCAAATTAGTTATAGCACCTCATTGGTTTGACGACCATCCCGACCATATTGAGTGTGCAAATCTTGTTAAGGAATCGGTTTATTTAGCAGGTCTTGCTAATTATCTTCCGAAAAATGAGTATCACAGAACTGGCGGAATAATATATTATATGTGCAGGGGTGAATTCAATCCCAAATTCGTTATAGATATTTCCGATGTTTTTAATGAAAAGTTGCGCGCTATTCAATCATATTCATCACAGTTTCACAGTGAAGAATCTGATGAACCCGAAACTTCTCTTAGTGATCCGGATTTCATAAAGATCTTTGAAGCAAGGGGAAGAGTATATGGAAGAATGATAGGCTGCAGGTATGGAGAGCCTTTTGATTCCAAATATCCTCCAAATATATTGGATCCTGTTGCTGCACTTTAATGGATAGGTAATAACAGGCCGTTATTTTTACTGATCGCTGCAGTATTATTACTCCCATTATCCGTAAAAACTTCTTGAATAGAAAAATATTAATGTGTATATTATGTGGCTTTAGGATAAGTACGTCTTAACGGAATTATATTAATGTTTAATGAGTTATCAAACAAACTTGAGTCTGTTCTTAAGAAACTTCGCGGTGAAGGAAAGATTACCGAGAAGAATATAGATGAGTCTCTCCGCATCATAAGAAGGGTTCTGCTTGAAGCTGATGTTAATTATAAAGTTGCTAAGAACTTTATCTCTAAGGTCAAGGAAAAAGCGATCGGACGGGAAGTATTAAGAAGTGTTACTGCAGCTCAGCAGATCGTCAAGATAATCCATGATGAGATGACGGATTTGTTTGGCGAACCGTTTAAGGAAATTCAACTAAAATCGCCTCCTCCGACCGTTATAATGGTGGTTGGTCTGCAGGGATCAGGTAAAACCACCTTTTGTGCAAAGTTAGCGTATTATTTCCAGAAGAGGGGCAGAAAACCTTTACTTGCATCAGCAGATGTTTACAGACCGGCAGCACGTGAACAATTGAGTATACTCGGAAAATCATTGAATATAATGACATTGGGTCTGGAAGAAAAGGATCCTGTCAGGATTGCCGATAGCGCTTTATCGGAATGTAAGAATTCTAACGGTGATATACTTATTCTTGATACAGCAGGCCGTCTCCAGATCGATGAAGATATGATGGCTGAGCTTGAAGACCTCAAAAGTCAAATAAAACCTGACGAGATATTTTTTGTTGCGGATGGAATGACAGGACAGGATGCTGTTAACACAGCTTCTACTTTTAAAGAGAGAATAGACTATTCAGGTGTTGTTTTAACAAAGCTTGATGGAGATACAAGAGGCGGAGCAGCTTTATCGATCAGATCCGTAACCGGAAAACCGATAAAATTCATTTCGATGGGTGAAAAAGTCAAGGATCTTGAACCATTTCACCCGGAAAGAATGGCTTCACGGATTCTGGGCATGGGTGATATTGTTTCTCTTGTTGAAAAAGCACAGGAAACAATCGATGATGAACAGGCTGCAATATTACAGGAAAAGATAAAAAGGGCAGAGTTTACATTTGAAGATTTTAAGGATCAGTTGAACCAGATAAAGAATATGGGTTCATTTGAACAGATATTAGGCATGATACCGGGAGCTAATAAGCTTGGTCTAAAGGGTATGAAATTTGATGAAAACGCTATTACACGGACCGAGGCAATTATTAATTCAATGACCATTGATGAAAGGGACATGCCGAGAATAATAAATGGAAGCCGCAGATCTCGTATAGCGAGAGGCAGCGGGACATCGGTTCAGGAAGTGAATAAATTACTGAATCAGTTTTTCCAAATGCAGAAAATGATGAAGAATTTCTCAAAATCCAAGTTCAACAAACAGGGTTTTGCGGGAAATTTCTTCGGATAGGGTAAAAATCTAAAAAAACAGTTGCAGTTAAAAAATATTTATATTAATTATATACTGGTTAAGAATGTTTTGAATGCGGCTGTATAACGTATATCACTAATAAAGGGAGTAGCGAAGAGTGGCAACTAAGATACGATTAGCACGATTTGGACGTAAGAAACGGCCGTTCTACAGGGTTATGGTTACAGATAGTCGTGCACCACGTGATGGTAGACATATTGAGTCTATAGGTTATTACGATCCTCTGACAAACCCAAAGAAGATTGTGATCAAGAAAGACAAGGCGCTGGACTGGTTAAATAAAGGCGCTATTCCTTCGCAGACTGTAAAAGGCCTTTTGTCAAAGCTGGGCATACTTTTAGAGTGGGATTTAATGAAGCAGGGGAAATCTGAAGATGCAATTTCAGAAGAACTGCAGAAGTTCAATTTCCTGCAGGAGCAGAAATCTAAAAAGAAGGCTGAGAAAAAACAGGAAAAGAAAGAAAAGGCTTTAAAAGAGAAAGAAGCTAAAGAGGTTGAGGTTTCTGAAGAAAAGTCTGATGATGCACCTGCATCTGATGTTGAAGAAGTAAAGGAAGAGCCGAAAACTGAAACGGAAACTGAAACGGAAACTGAACAACCTGCTGAAGAAGTAAAGGAAGAAGTTCAGGCAGAAACTGCTGCTGAAGAAGCACCAGAGAAAGAAAAAGAAGAAGTAAAGGAAGGAGCTGCTGTTGAAGAAGTTGTTGAAGAAGTAAAAGAGGAGCCAAAAACTGAAACAGAAGCTGAACAACCTGTTGAAGAAGTGAAAGAAAATACTGAGACTGAAACTGCTGCTGAAGAAGTTGTTGAAGAAGTAAAGGAAGAAGTTCAGGCAGAAACCTCTGGTGAAGAAGTTGTTGAAGAAGTAAAGGAAGAAGTTCAGGCAGAAGAAGAGACTGAAAAATCAGAAGAATAAGTGGTTTTTCCGGGGATTAATAAAAAGCTTTGGTAATTAGCTATTAGCGAAAAATTGTATTTGAAATTAAAAAACAATTGAATTCAAACGCTTTCTGGGAAAGAAAAGGAGATTGGAAATGAAAGAGTTCGTAGAGTATATTGCCAAGCATTTAGTTGACAAAGCTGATGAAGTAAAAGTAACAGAGGTTGAGGGTGAACGCACCACCGTATATGAACTAAGAGTCGGAGATGGTGATTTGGGTAAGGTTATCGGAAAAAGAGGCCAGACTGCCAAATCAATCAGGACTTTGTTGGGTGCGGCTTCGGCAAAAACCGGAAAACGAGCAGTATTAGAAATCTTAGAATAAAATGTGTTAAAATTTGACCGGCGGTTCAGGTTATTTTGTGCTGAAAAACATCCATGAGTTGTAAATGAGAACGATTTTTATTGGTATTATTATAAAACCTCATGGTTTAAAGGGAGATGTTATTGTCAGAACACACTCCGGTAATGCAAAAAACCTGAAAGCGGGGAGTACTTATAAATTTGTGCTGGCAAAAGAGAAGATTTCAAAAATTGAAGTATTAGAAGTAAAGAAATTTAAGAAAAACTATAGAGTTAAATTTAAAGGGATAACCGATAGAGAGAAAGCTGAGGGGATAATTGGTGCGGAGATCGGTATACCTGAAGATGAACTTGAGAATTTAGCTGAAAATGAGATTTATGTTATTGACCTGATTGGATGCGAAGTATTTACAACTGAGGGGAAATATACCGGAGTAGTTGATGATGTTGTAAATAATCCAGGTGTTGATCTTTTAAAATTAAAGTGCGGACAGGAATCACATCTGATTCCCTTTGTCAGAGAGTTTATAAAGGACGTAGATATAGAAAACCGCAAGATTGTTATTGAACCGATAGAAGGATTGATATAGGTTTTCATTTTGAAAAAAGCAGTAATTTTAGTATTTTATATATAAAATGCGATTTCATGTGCTGACAGTTTTCCCGGAAATTTTTCTTGGTCCCATAAATGAAACGATGTTAAAAAGGGGTCAGGAAAAAGGTCTGATAGATATTAATATTGTCGGACTTCGTGAATTTGCGAACGGACAGCGCCGTCAGATGGATGATTCACCATACGGCGGTGGTGCCGGAATGGTTTTGAAACCGGAGCCTGTTGACAGGGCTTTCAGATCTTTGAATATTAATAGGAGCGATCCAAAAACAAAAACAGTCTTTATGTCTCCTCAGGGTACAACTATAAATCATGCAAAATTGAATGAATTTGCAGGTTTAGAGAATTTTGTTATTTTATGCGGAAGATATAAGGGCGTTGATCAGAGGATCATTGATAAGTGGATCGATGAAGAAATTTCTGTTGGTGATTATGTTCTTTCCGGAGGAGAATTTCCGGCACTGATATTAATTGACGGTATTTCCAGGTTGATCCCAGGTGTTCTGGGTAACTCCGATTCAACTTCTTCGGACACCTTTCACAGGAATCTGTTTGATCATCCGACATATACACGGCCGGCAGAATGGGAAGGGATGACAGTTCCTGAGGTGTTATTGAATGGTAATCATAAAGAGATCGAAGACTGGCGGTTGAAGAAATCAATTGAAAAAACCAAGAAACTTAGAAAAGATTTATATGCTAAATATTTAGCAGCAGTAAAGGACGGTAACAATGAGTGAAGCAGTAGTAAGTGAAAAAAAAGATGAAAAGATTGAAACTCCAAAATTTAATGTAGGCGATACTATAGAGGTTCATGTACGGGTCATCGAAGGTGATAAGGAACGTATACAGATCTTTAAAGGAGCTGTAATTTCCATACGTGGTGGCGGCGACTCAAAAACCTTTACAGTGAGAAAAATTTCTCAGGGCGTTGGAGTGGAGAGAATATTTCCCATGATTTCTCCTATGATCGCTAAGATAAATATTGTAAGCAGGGGGAAGGTAAGAAAAGCAAAGTTATATTATTTGCGGAATCTGACCGGTAAAGCAGCCAGAATCAAGGAAAAGAGAAATTAGCAGATTTCTCTTGGATGGACTATAGCATTTTGATAAAATTGTCGATATTTAGGTGGGTTTAACTTGGAGAAACCTATGAATATCCGTGGTTTGGTAGGTTTGGTATTATTAACGCTTTTAGTTTTTAATTGCAGTAAGTTTGCCACAAAAATCAATCCGCCATTAATCCCTCCCTCCAGTATTGAACAAGAATCAAAAGCCGAAAACAAACCTCAGGTTATCAGAGACCTTCAGAACCAATTACAGAAAAAGACCACTATAATAGAAAAACTGGAGCTTATTGATACAGAAGCAACCAGACATCGTGAAAAGGGTGATCTCAAATCTGCGAGACATCTTTATGAAGAAGCGGTTTTGATAATCTTTGAATTTGATGAGGATAAGAATAAAAAGATCACACCGGAATTTGTAAAGATACGCAGCGAAATTTTCAAAAATCTTCAGCTTGTGCAGCAGGAAGAAGGCGCAATAGAGATCAATGAAACAGCAATTGATCTGTTGAATGATGAAGGTTCCATACTTCAGGAAATATTAAGTGCGGAACGGGAAAGCGAAGTGATCCCTAAAGCAGCTCCGCCTGTAAATTCTACTATTTCTGCTATCCCTTTTGTGATCAACAGCAGAGTGTCACAGTGGATGACAAGATTTGTATCCGGGGACATGAGGGTACATTTTGAAAAATGGGTGGAACGATCCGGAAGATATTTGCCAATGATTTTAGAAATTCTGGATGAAGAGGGAATGCCCAGGGATCTTGCATATCTTGCCATGATCGAAAGCGGATTCAATCCTACAGTATCTTCTTATGCCAGTGCAGTCGGATTGTGGCAGTTTATTAGCGCAACCGGGAAAAATAACGGTTTGTATATTGACAGTTATATAGATGAAAGAAGAAATGCCTTAAAAGCGACAAGGGCGGCTGTTAAACATTTAAAAGATCTGTATTATTATTGGGATGAAGACTGGTATCTGGCTCTTTGCAGTTACAATGTGTCTGAAAGAAGGATACGTCAGGCGATCAGCAGGTATAATACGCGTGATTTCTGGAAATTCGGATGGCCCCTGCCAAGCCAGACCAGGAATTATATCCCCAAGTTCTTTGCTGCTGCAGAGATCATGAAAAATCCCGGGAAATACGGATTTGTACTGCCGGAAATGAAACCATGGACAGAAGAAGGTGAACAGGTAATTATAACAAGGCAGGCGAGTTTAGATGTTGTAGCTAAAGCTGCAGGTGTTCCGGTACAGACCATAAGGAACCTGAATCCTGAATTGCGGATTTATCTCACTCCGCCTATAAGTTCAAAAACAAAAGATTTCATTATCAGAGTTCCTGAGGGAACATCAGAAAAATTTATTAAGAATTTTAATGCTCTTCCGGATAACAAACTGGTCACTCAGGTTACCCATACTGTCAGATCAGGCCAGACCATTTCACAGATTGCTGAAATGTATCGTGCAAGCCAAAGGCAGATAATGCTCGCAAATAATATTACTAATGCGAGAAGGATCCAGATAGGTCAGAGGCTCCTTATTCCGTTTCCAAAGAGTTTTACACCAGTCAGAACAACATCATCTGTTTCAAATGTCCAGATAAATACTACACCGCAGGTTCCAAATGATGCTTCAAACAGACAGAAAACAACATATATTGTAAAGAAAGACGATGTGCTTTACAATATAGCCCAGTCATTTGATGTCTCGGTTAATGACCTGAGAGCCTGGAATGGCCTTGGCAGAGGTTATATTTATCCTGATCAGAAGCTTACTGTGTGGCTTCCTGCAGGTTCCGATTTTGTAATTTCGGAAAAGGTGACTCCAAGAGTGGAAGTCTCAAACACATCAACTGCATCATCGATCACGCATACTGTAAGAAGAAATGAGACCATATCGAGTATCAGCGGTATTTACGGTAAAAGGATAAACGATGTGTTAATGTGGAATAACCTGACAAGCAGGGACACTATTTATCCCGGTAACAAAATTATCATTCGTCTCACTGCTGAAGAAGCAAAATTATTAAGCGAAGCGGAGAACGGATCATTTGTATATATTGTTAAAAAAGGTGACAGTCTTTATAAGATAGCCAAGGATTTTGGAACGACAGTTAAGGCAATTATGCTGTTTAACAAGAAAACTGATGCGAGTAAAATATTTCCAGGCGAGAAATTGTTGATCCCATCTAATAATTCCATTTTTTAAGGCTTTGCATTACATCATATTCCTTTTTTTTGATTGACTTTTATCTAATAAATTAGTACACTAAAATTCTTCGGAAGTTTGTGCTGATAGGCGGTGTGGTTGCGCTTTCAGTGGGGGATTGCGTAATTATTTATATTTCAATAATTAATAAGATTTCGAAAGCTTTCACGTATTAATAGGAGGTTACGTGACAAAAGCTGATGTTGTAAATATTATTGCTAATGCTACCGGCTTGACAAAGGTCGAAACAGAAGCAGTTGTAAACGGCTTTATCGCAACGATCAGGGATGCACTCAAGGAAGGTAAAGGTATAGAGATACGCGGTTTCGGTACATTTAAGGTTAGAGAGAAGCGTCCCAGGGTTGCCCGCAATCCTCGAACAGGTGAAAAAGTAAATATCCCAAAGAAGTTTGTTCCTGTATTTAAACCATCAAAAGAATTAAAGAATGTGGTTGACGGTGAACATAAGCATTAAGTATAATTGTATAAAATTAATGGAGAGATCGATTTGCCGAGCGGTAAGAAAAGAAAGCGCCATAAAATAGCAACACATAAAAGAAAAAAGCGCTTAAGAAAAGACAGACATAAGAAAAAGAAATGATAATTAAAAGTTCATGGCTCTTTACCATGAACTTTTATTTGATATATAATTATTATTCTATTAATACTGTAATACGTTCAGTTACAGAGAATTCATAATATCTGCATAATGATGTTATATGATGGAGTCAGAAACAAGGTATACAGTTTCTGAAATCACCCGTCTGATAAAGAACACACTGGAGGATTCTTACACTTCAGTCTGGATTGAAGGCGAGATATCAGATTTCAAACACCACTCCTCAGGTCATTATTACTTCACTCTTAAAGACGAAAATGCTCAGATTTCCGCAGTAATGTGGCGCGGTAAAAATATGAGTCTTTTTTTTACTCCTCAACAGGGCATGAAGGTCCTTGCACAGGGAAAAATAACGGTTTTTGAGAAGGGGGGGCGTTATCAATTAGATGTTGATACTATTCAGCCTCTCGGGATCGGTGAACTCCAGATCGCATTTGAGCAGCTGAAAGCACGGTTGATGCAGGAAGGATTATTCTCAGATCAGTACAAAAAGCCTATCCCTGAGTATCCTGAGACTGTAGGAATTGTTACTTCTCCGACAGGTGCGGCAATAAGAGATATAATTAGTGTTACCAAAAGGAGGTTCCCATCAATTCAGCTTATAATTTATCCGGTAAGGGTACAGGGTGAAGAAGCGGCTAATGAGATTGCTGCAGCTATTGATGATTTTAACATATTTGGAAAAATTGATGTTATGATCATCGGCAGGGGTGGGGGTTCTTTAGAGGATCTTTGGCCATTTAATGAAGAAATTGTTGCAAGAGCTATTTTCGGCTCTAAAATTCCGATAGTGTCAGCAGTCGGTCATGAGGTTGATTTTACTATATCCGACTTTGTATCTGATCTAAGGGCACCTACACCATCTGCAGCCGCAGAACTGGTAATTCCGGATTCAAAAAAAGAGTGGGAAAAGATATTTAACCTGGTTCAGAGATTGAACCGTAGTATAACAGAGAAATACAGTGTTTTGAATGAAAGAATAAATTTTTTGGAGAAATCAAGGGCACTTCAAATGCCTATAGACCTGATAAAACAATCTTCCATTGAATTGGATATGTACACAAACCGTCTTGAGAGCGTATATAAGAATTGTGTTAAGAACAAGACCGATTATATTTATCAGCTTGAAAAAAGACTGAAATCTTTGGATCCGGATTCGGTTTTGAAGAGAGGCTACAGTATAACTTATCTTTTAAAGGATAAAAGTATTATTAAGAACAGCGATCAATTAAAATCTGACGATGATATACTGATCAGGTTTGCGGAGGGATCAGCTGAAGGAAAAGTGAAAAATACTAAAAAATAACAAAATAGAGTAAGTTCAATGGCAAATTTAAAATTTGATGAAGCAATAAAAAAACTTGAAGAGATTGTTGATAACCTTGAGCAGGGGGATGTACCTCTGGAGGATACTGTAAAACTGTTTCAGGAAGGTATATCTCTGGCGAAACATTGTAAGGACAAACTTCATCATGCAGAGAAGGAAATTCAAAAGATAATTAAGGATACGGATGGGGATTTTCAGCTGACTATTTTATCATGATCGATTTATTTATTGCTAATAGTAATTAGATTTACAATATTTAATCCAATTGATATTTGACGTTTCTTGGAGTTAAAATTGAAGTTTGGTGTTTCTGGTAATATTCAAAACGAAAAAATAAGAGAAGCGGTTCTTAAAGCAATTAAGAGTCTCGACTCAAAGAATATCAGTTATGTAATAGATGAACATTTTTCAAAAGCCTTAAAGCTCGATAATAAAGGTATTCCAAAAAAAGATCTTGGCAGATTATCGGATTTGATTCTTGCATTCGGTGGAGACGGTACTCTTCTTTATATTGCAAAGGAAATTGGTGACTGCAAGACTCCGATCCTTGGAATAAATACCGGTCATCTGGGATTTTTAACAGAGATCATGCCGGAAGAATTTCCACAGAAGATCGATTTTCTTCTTTCCGGGGAATACTCGGTTGAAAAAAGGACTATGATAGAATCTTTTGTCAGTGATGGCCCGTCAAATATGATATATGCCGTAAATGATTTTACAATTGAAAAAGGCAGTTATCCGAGAACAATAAAGATCGCAATAATAATTGAAGATGAATATTGTCATACCTATACTTCAAACGGGATCATTGTTTCCACTGCGACAGGCTCGACGGCTTTCTCATTATCAGCAGGAGGCCCAATTGTATATCCGACGATCAAGGATATTTTAATAACGCCGATATGTCCGCATACTCTTTCAGCAAGACCTATGGTGATCCCGGAAGAATTTAAAATTGAATTTGAGTTAATAAGCGGACCGGACGAAGTTCCGCTGATAGCTGACGGACAATTCTCCAGAATGTTGAGTCCCGGACAAAAGATCACTATTAGAAAAAGTAAAAGTGTCTTGAATTTGATTCATTTTCCATCCCATAGTTTTTTCAGAGTCCTCAGCAGCAAACTGGGTTGGGGTACCCGAAACGAAAATCAGATATAATTTTAATGGAAAAAAACAAAACGGAAAAAATTTTAGTTGCGGATGACGATCCGGTTGTCCGCAAGCTTTTGAATGATCTGTTGAAACTGGAATATTCAGATATTGATGTCGTTGAGAATGGTGAACAGGCATGCAGGAAACTATTGGAGAAAAAATATGATCTGGTTCTGACTGACATTAAGATGCCGGATACAGACGGAATGCAGGTCCTGCGAAAAGCCAAAGAACTCTACGACGATATAATAGTCTTGATAATGACCGGTCGAGCAACACTGGAAACAGCTATTGAGGCGGTAAACCTTGGCGCCAAGGAATATATTAACAAGCCTTTTGATGTAAATAAACTGCTCAAGGTAATTAAAACACATCTGGATAAACAGAAGCATGACAGAGAAGAACTTCTGATTCAACGTCAGACCTTATTAGACCGGGATAAACTAAAGAAAAGCCTTCTGGAGTTATCGATACTCCATAATTTCACGACCAAACTTACCTATAATTTTGATCTATCCGAAGTCTACTCGAGTATACTCGATTCCATTACACAGGCTGTTGAAAATGATTTCTGTTCAATTTTTGAGATAAAAAAAAATATTGTAAGAATAAAGGCATCGGTTAAAATGGAGGAAAAGGTTATAGACAGGCTGAAGCTCAATTTCATAAAATCTGTCTATAAAGAATGCGGGATGAGTATCAATCCTGCAGAAACGAAGATAATTATTGATGAAATTCCCGGTTCGGGGAGAAAAACGGAAGAAATTGGTACAACGTTTTACAACTTTCTGAAGGTCCGTGACGATTATCACGGAGTGTTAAATGTGAGCAGGTTTAATCTAATAGAGTTTTCTCCGGATGATCAGGGATTTTTAATCAAACTTGCAGAACAGAGTACGGCGATTTTCTCACAATTGCAGGAGGTAATCGAAAGTCAGAAAGATAAAATGCAGAAATTGATCGAGGATATTCCTGACGGGATTATTTTTCACGACAGGAATGATGATGCTCTGCTGGTAAATCCTGCAGCAAGAAATCTTATAATAGATGCGGGTCTCTCGATTATAGATCTGAAAAATATTGAAGGGCTATTTGAAATTCATTTTGATGAGTTATATTCCGAAGAGGTAACGGATGAGTCATTTATCCGGGAGTTTAAAATTCCCGGAATGGATAATAAGATATTGATCCTTGATGCCAATGTAGCCAAAATACTCGATCCGGATGATTTGCCGCAGGGAATATTAATGGTATTGAGAGACGTTACAAAAGAGCGTGAATTAGAGAGATTAAAAAGTGAGGTTATCTCTAATGTGTCTCATGAACTAAGAACACCGGCAGCGGTAATTAAGGAGTTTATATCGATAATAAATGACGGTATTGCAGGTCCTACCTCAGAAGAACAAAAAGAATATCTGCGTATCATGGCAAGCAATACGGAGCGCCTCCTGCGGCTGATAGATAACCTTCTGAATATGTCAAGAATGGAAGCCGGTATCATCAAACTAAGAAAGTCTGAATTCAATCTAAATGATCTGCTTGACACTGTAATTAAATCATTATTGATAAGGTTTAAAGATAAGAATATCGTTTTGAATTATAAGGTTGCTGATGGATTGCCTATTGTATATGCTGACAAAGATGCTGTTTCTCAAATTGTTGTTAATCTATTAGACAATGCCCGCAAATTCTCAAATGCTGATTCTGAAGTGTTTTTTAAGGCTGATGTTTCCAATGGTAATATAAACTTTGAGGTAAGAGATTCCGGAATTGGTATTCCGCAAAAAGACCTGAAAAATATCTTTAACAGATTTTACAGGGTAGAAGATGATGAAATGGCACATCGTGAAGGATCAGGATTAGGTTTGGCAATAGTGAAAGAGTTTATTGAACTGCACGAGGGGACAGTAAAAGTAAACACTAAATTGAAAAAAGGGACAACATTTTTTGTTTCTATTCCCGCCCAAAGAAATGAGGAGTAGACTGTGAGCAATAAGAAAATATTAGTGATTGATGACGAACAGGACTTAATAAAAGCGCTGACTGTCAGGTTAGAAGCAGAGAATTATGAGGTTATTGCTGCGCTTGATGGCCTGGAAGGGCTAAATCTGGCAAGGAAAGAACGTCCTGATATCATTATATTAGATCTGATGCTTCCAAAGATCAACGGATTTAAGGTTGCAAGACTTTTGAAATTTGACGAAAACTATAAAAAGATACCGATTATAATTTTAACTGCACGTGCCGAAGATGAAGACCAACTTCTTGGAAAAGAATTGGGAGTAGATATGTATTTAACAAAACCGTTTGATGAAGATGAATTATTAAAAAATATAGCTGAAAATATTTCCAAATAAATTGATTATATATGGAACGAATGGATCAATTGATAATTTTCTTTGTTTTTCTCTTTGGTCTGAGTATTGGAAGTTTTCTGAATGTCTGCATTTACAGGATCCCAAGGAAAAAGTCTTTAATATCTCCTCCGTCTTTTTGTATTAACTGTGACAGTAAAATAAAATTCAGGGATAATATTCCTGTATTGAGTTATTTGTTGTTAAATGGTAAATGCAGAAACTGCAAAGAAAAGATTTCCAGGAGATATCCTTTAGTTGAATTATTTTCAGGTTTACTGACATTATTGATTTATGTAAAGTTCGGAAATAGTATAGATTCCCTGATCGCAGTTTTACTTATTTATATTTCTTTGATAATTATTTATATTGATTTAGAGTTTTTGATCATTCCTAATAGTTTAATTATTATTGGAATTGCCTTTATTTTTATAATACAAGCAGTATTTCATCATTATGCATGGCTGGATTTTCTGATCGCCGGATTGATCGGGGGAGGTTTCTTAATATTTACTGCAGCTCTTGGTAAAATATTATTCCGGAAGAACAGCCTGGGTATTGGTGATATAAAGTATGGGGTGTTGCTTGGTTTATTTCTCGGTATTCAGAATATAGTTGTAGGTCTGTCCGCCGCATTTGTAATTGCAGCTTTAATAAGTGGCGGCGGTTCAATACTTAGCGGAAAAAAACCGGTTGGTAAGATACCCTTCGGACCGTTTTTGTCTATAGGAGCAATGGTCAGTATATTTTTTGGGAATGAGATTTCGGAAATATATATAAACTGGGTTGGATTATAAAAATTGTTATAGTCGAAACAACGGAGAATATCTGTGCAAAAAAAGAGCAGGCAAAGAATCGGGGATATACTTTTAGCAGCCAAGGCCATATCTGAGGAGCAATTAAAGAAAGGTCTGCAACTGCAAAAACAGAAAGGGATTCAGCTTGGAAAGGCGCTTATCCAGTCGGGTTTTATAACCCAGGAAAAAATAATGGAGGCTATAAGTGAGCAATTAGAACTGCCTTCAATATATTTGAACACATATCAGATTGATACTCAGAATTTAGCATTGATTGAGGAAAATTTTGCAAGGACCAAAAACATTCTTCCTCTTTTTAAGATCGATAATACTCTGACCATTGCAATGGTTGATCCACTTGATGTTTTCACAATTGACGAACTGAATCAGAAACTGAATCTCGAAATTGAAGCGGCAGTCTGTACTGAGGAAGATATAAGCAGTGCGTTTGATCTCTATTACGGTACATCCGGTAAAATGGATGAAGTGGTTCAGTTTATGCAGGATGATGATGAAGGAGACACATCCACTGATGAGCAGGAGATATTAACCGGTGATACTACTGCTGATGAAGCTCCGATCATAAGACTTGTGAACCTGATATTTTCGCAGGCAGTGAAAGAGAGGGCAAGTGATATACATATTGAACCGGAAGAAGACCTGCTAAGGGTAAGATTCAGAGTTGATGGTGTTTTACGGGAAATGTTCGTTCAACCCAAGAATTTACAGTATGCAATAATTTCACGAATAAAAATAATGTCAGAATTAAATATTGCAGAAAGGCGGATGCCTCAGGACGGTAGATTTCAGATCAAGATCGATAAGCATGATATTGATATAAGGGTCTCTACAATACCTACTGCAAACGGCGAGAACATAGTAATGAGAATCCTTGACAAGACGAATCTTATAGTTGACCTTAACGACTTAGGATTTACACAAAAGGCCTTAAAAGAATTTAAAGCTTCTCTGGTAAGACCATATGGAATAATTCTTGTGACCGGCCCTACAGGAAGCGGTAAAACCACAACATTATATTCTGCTTTGCATGCGATGAATTCTCTCTCAAAAAATATAATAACGATCGAAGATCCTGTTGAATACAGGCTGAAAATAATAAGGCAGTCACAGGTAAATACAAAAATCGGAATGACTTTTGCAGCAGGTCTCCGGTCGATCCTCAGGCAGGATCCGGATGTTATAATGGTCGGTGAAATCAGGGATTCGGAGACTGCTCAGGTTGCTGTACAGGCGGCTTTAACAGGTCATCTCGTTCTCAGTACACTGCATACTAATGATGCACCTGGCGCAGTAACAAGACTGGTTGATATGGATATCGAACCGTTCCTGGTATCTTCATCTATTATTTGTGTTATTGCGCAAAGGCTTGTCAGAAAGATATGCCCTAAATGCAAGGAATCTTATAATGGATCTGATGCATTGGTTAAAGAGTTAATGCTTCAACCCAATAAAGAATATAAGTTTTTCCGCGGGAAAGGATGCAGACTTTGTAAGGATTCAGGGTATAAAGGCAGGCTGGCTCTATTCGAAGTCTTATTAATTGATGACCATATTCGTAAGATGATCCTCGAAAAAGCATCTTCAATCGATATAAGAGAATATTCATTGAGTCAAGGGATGAAAACTCTGCGGCAGGACGGATTAATAAAAGCTTTAAAAGGATTAACTTCGGTTGAGGAAGTAATTAATTCAACACAGGCAATAAATTAATGAGCGTTTCAAATTTAAAGAAAAAGATACTGATAATCTCACGGGATAATGATCTTTGCAGCAGGATTAAGCGCTTGAAAATGGATTTTCCTGTCGAATTCATTATTCAGCAGGGTACTTTTGAATCTCTCAGGACTCTGAGAAGACGTGATTCTAATCTGGTTATCCTTGAGTATGATAATTTATTGATCTCAGGTAAGGAATTAATTGACCTGATCCACAAATCAAACTCGGAAATTCCTGTAATTGCAATTACTGACAGATTATCTCATGAGGAAAAAAAGGAAATAATCAAGCAGGGAGCTTCCGATTTTCTTGAAAGACCTGTTGATCTCGGTATTTTGAAAAATTTGATCAAGAACCTCCTTTTTGCGGAAGAGCACCATTATAATGTGATGAGTCTGCGTGAAAAGATCAAAGAAACCTTTGGCTTAGAAAACATTATTGGCGATTGTGATGAGATGTGGAAAGTTTTTAAGTCTGTAAGTAATATAGCAGAAAGTGATGTAACTGTTTTTATAAATGGTGAAAGCGGAACAGGAAAGGAATTATTAGCAAAAGCTATCCAGAAAAGCAGTATGAGGAAGAACCAAAAGTTTATTACTCTGAACTGTGCGGCCATTCCGGAAAATCTACTTGAATCTGAACTGTTCGGCCATGAGAAAGGTTCATTCTCAGGTGCCGTAAGTAAAAGGATCGGCAAATTTGAACTTGCCGATAACGGAACAATATTTCTTGACGAGATCGGTGAGATGTCTTTATTTACGCAATCAAAAATATTACGGTTGCTGGAAGAGCAGGAATTCGAAAGAGTAGGGGGAAATGAAACAATAAAAGTGGATGTCAGGATAATAACTGCCACAAATAAAGAACTTGAAGAAGAAGTCGCTGAGAAAAAATTCCGCGAGGATCTTTTCTACAGAATAAACGTCTATCCGGTAAAGCTGCCGCCGCTGCGGGAAAGGATCGATGATATACCTCTTTTGATCTTTCATTTTCTTGATGTCCTAAGCAAAAAGAATAATAAAGAAATTCTGGGTATAACACCTCCTGCTGTTGAGAGACTTAAAGAATACCGTTGGCCCGGAAATATCAGAGAACTGGAACATGTGCTTGAAAGAGCAATATTAAACTGTCCCGGCAAACTTCTGACTTTAGATCAGTTTAAATATCTTGAAGGAACCGGTGCTGATATAAATACAGATATGAGTAAGGTTAGCACTCTTTCTTTTGAAGAGAGATTTCTAAATAATGTACTGCCTTTGAATGAGGTGGAGAAACAGGCGATCGAAAATGCACTTTTGGTCAATGACTGGAACATTTCGAATACTGCGAAACAGCTGAAAATCGGAAGAGCAACACTTTACAGAAAAATTAAAGAATATAATATTGAAGAATTAAACTAAATCAAAATTAAAATTTTGATCTTTTTATAGGATATCAGGGCGTTTGACGCCCCATTTTTTTTGGAAATTTATTATGAATAATAACAAGAAAAACACTTTTGAAGTAGATATCGAAGATATTGCCGTCGGTGGTAAAGGAATTGGACGGATTGACGGGAAAATAGTTTTTGTGGAAAAAGCAATTCCCGGTCAGAAGGTCGAAGTCCATATATACAAGAATAAAAAGGATTATGCAGAAGGAAGAGTCATTAAGGTACTGGAAAACAGTGAGTATTATAAAGAATCCGAATGTACGCACTTTAGTTACTGCGGTGGGTGTTCTCTTCAAAATCTGAAGTATTCCGAGCAGTTGAAATTCTGCAGAAAATGGATCGAAGAAGTCGTTTCTCGTATCACAGGGATTAAACATGCAAATATACAGGATACGATCCCGTCACCTGATGAGTTTTTTTACAGGAATAAGATGGAATTTTCATTCAGCAGCAAAGTTTTTGATCCGGAGCAAAAAAAGATAATATCTGACGCAGTTGGTCTCGGATTCCATTTACCCGGAAGGTATGATACAGTTATTAATATTGATAAATGTTTTCTTCAGTCTGAACAGAGCAACAGGATACTGAATTTTATTAGAGATTTTGCTGAAGAAAGCGGACATAAAGCGTATGATCTGCAGAAACATACAGGATTCTGGCGTTATCTTATAGTCAGAGAAGGCAAGTTAACAAATGAATGCCTTATATGTATTATTACTTCGAAATGTGATGAAAAGGAAAACGTTTTAATAGAAAAACTTGCTTCAGAATTAAAAAAGGATATCCCGGAAATTACGTCGTTTTTTCATGCTGAACATCCCGGAAAATCGCAAGCTGCCACGTGGGAAAGTATACGAAATGTTTTTGGGAAGGATTTCATTACAGAAAAAATTGATAATTTTGTTTTCCGGATCGACAGCAGTACATTTTTCCAGACGAATAGCAGACAGGTGAAGAACCTGTATGATATTATTAAACGGTCAGCGGACCTTAACGGCGGAGAAACGGTATATGATCTTTTTGGTGGAGTAGGAACAATAGGGATTTACCTGTCTGATAAAGCAGCAAAGATAGTGGGCTTTGAATTGGATCCTGTATCGGTTGAAGCTGCCGGAATAAATGCGGAAATCAACCGGATCAAAAATTGCAGTTTTATACAGGGTAAGGTGAGGATTTTGATAAAATATCCTCCTGATCTTTATAAAACTCATGGAAAGCCTGATGTGGTGGTTGTTGATCCACCGAGGAGCGGATTGGATAATAAGGTATGCGAAAGAATTATAGCGCTGAAGCCTGAAAAGATAATATATGTTTCCTGTAATCCGGCTACACTGGCAAGAGATCTGAAGATATTTATCGAGAGTTTTGAAATAACAGAAATAATCCCTGTAGATATGTTTCCCCAGACGGCTCATGTTGAGACCGTTACCACTTTGGTGAAAAAGAAATGAAACGATTTATTATAGTCTATTATTATGAATAGTGAAGCTGACAATTTATTTCATTTTACTAAGATAGAAAATTTTATCAGTATTGATGATCGTGTTGAGATCCCATGTAAAGACATGGATCTGGACTGTCTCCCGGATACTCACGGATCAGTTCCCTTCGGTAATTATGAACACTGTTATATGTATGATCCCCGTAAGGGGAAATGTCCGTTTCTTCCGTTCAGGAATTTCTGACGTTTTCAATAGTTTAAATAATGAATACTATTGTTGATAAAAGAGCACCGGTAAATCCTTTTATTGCTATTCTGATAGCAATAATTTTTATTTCATCCGCATCTATAATTGTCAGATATTCTGATGCACCTGCAATTGTCCTGGCATTTTACAGAGTGTTCTTAGCTTCTGTAATATTATTTCTGTTCAATCCGGCTGAAGTAATAAAAAACATAAAGAACCTGTCATTAAGACATCTATTATTAACATTTCTTGCCGGATTTTTTCTTGCAGTTCATTTTGCCGCATTCATAACATCTCTGAGATATACAACAATTGCCAATTCTGTTGTGCTGGTGGATTCGGCTCCTTTGCTGACTTTAGCACTTTCATATCTGATCTTTAAGGAAAAAAGCAATTTATTGTCTATAATATCGGTTATAGTATCCATCATCGGCGTTGCGATCATAGGTTTTAGTGATCAGGCTTATGATGCGGATTTCTTTTTCGGTGACATGCTTGCTGTTTTAGGTGCTGTAACTTTAGCTGCATATCTGATATGCAGCCGGATGGTCAGGATGAGTATTGAACTGACGCCTTTCCTTACATTAGTGTATTTCTTTTCATCGGTTTTACTTGCTGTTTTTTGTATATTTACCGGAGAGAGTTTCTTTGAATACCCAAAACGAGAATATTTTCTGTTCTTTGCGTTAGCTTTATTCCCTACGATCGGCGGACATTCTTTGTTTTTATATGCCCTGAGGTATGTAAAGGCATATGTTGTCAATCTTGGATTTCTGGGAGAGCCTATCGGAGCTCCAATTCTGGCATATTTATTATTTAACGAATTGCCAAGTATCTATTTCTATTTGGGGGGCAGTTTGATACTTGCCGGATCAATTACTGCAATACTACAGGAGAATAAAAAGAGAAAACGCAATAATTTTTAGAATTAAATTGCTAAATAAGGTTTGATTTACGAAATTACCGAATTATCAAATATTATTAAGGAAAAATTAATGGCACGTATAGATGTAGATTTTTTGATCCTCGGGAGCGGTGTTGCAGGATTGACTTTTGCTCTGAAAGCGGCTCAATTCGGTAAAGTTGCGATTGTAACTAAAAAAATAGATGTCGAATCAAATACAAATTATGCTCAGGGTGGTGTGGCCTCTGTTTTCGGCAATGATGATTCATTTGAACTTCATATGAAGGATACATTGGATGCCGGTAAAGGATTATGTAATACCAGGGCTGTGGAAATAATGGTGAAAGAAGGGCCAGACAGAATAATGGAACTGGTTGATTTCGGCGCTCAGTTCACTCTTCAGGAGAATGGAAAATATTTTGATCTCGGGAGAGAAGGAGGGCATTCAAGAAGCAGAATAGTACATGCCAGAGATTATACAGGTAACGAGATCGAGAGAATTCTGGTTAATACAGCCAGAAACAATGATAATATTGTGATGTATGAGGATCATTCGGCTGTTGACCTGATAACTGACCATCAACTGAAAAGAAAAACGGATAAAATAAAATGCTACGGTGCTTATGTATTTGACAACATTAATATGAAAGTGGATATTTACTCTGCAAAGTTAACTCTTTTAGCCACTGGAGGAGCCGGGCAGGTATATCTTCATACTACAAATCCCAAAATCGCCACCGGGGATGGTCTTGCAATGGCATACCGTGCAGGAGCAAAACTTGCAAACCTTGAATTTATGCAGTTTCATCCGACAACACTATATCATCCGCATGCCCAGTCATTCCTTATTTCAGAAGCTGTGAGAGGAGCGGGAGCTATTCTGAGAAATAAGGATGGTGAAAGGTTTATGAAGAAATATGATGAAAAAGGTGAATTGGCACCAAGGGATACTGTTGCCAGGGCTATTGACTCGGAATTGAAAAAAACCGGTACGGAATGTGTATATCTGGATCTGGAACCTATAGGTAAGGATCAAATACCCGTTAAATTTCCTCAAATATATAAGAAATGCCTTGAATATAAACTGGATATTACAAAGGAATTGGTGCCTGTTGTCCCGGCTGCGCATTATATGTGCGGCGGGTTAGTGACGGATTTGGATGGAAAACCATCTATAACAAATCTTTTTGCATGCGGTGAGGTTGCTCATACCGGTGTACACGGAGCAAACAGGCTTGCCAGTAATTCACTGTTAGAAGCATTGGTGTTTGCACATAGAGCGGCTTTATATTCTGCTGAAGTGATAGATTCTGTTTCACTCCCGCCATCAAACATACCTCCATGGGATGAAAGCGGGACTTTTAATGCTGATGAATGGATACTGATAAGTCACGACAGAGAAGAAATAAGAAAACTCATGTGGGATTACGTAGGGATAGTCAGATCGGATTTCAGGCTCGGAAGAGCTCAACGCAGGATACAGATGATCCATGATGAGGTGGATAAATTTTACAGAAAAACCAGGATTACCGAAGAACTGCTTGAACTCAGAAACCTGGCAACTGTAGGTATGCTGATCATAAAGTGTGCTTCACAGAGAAAAGAGAGCAGGGGGCTGCATTTTACAACAGATTTTCCTGATATAGACGAGACTTTTTTGAAAGACACAATTATTAATTAGTTAGTACCTATTGGGAGTAATTATTAAATGTTAAGTACAGATGGAAACAATCCTGAACAGAACGAGAATTCTGATAAGGAAAATAAAGAATCAGAACCGGAAAAGGAAAATTCCGAAGCTCAGGAAAAAGAAGAGCCGGAAAAAGGAGAGAAAACTGAAAAATACATGCCCTTTACCGATCATCTTGAAGAATTAAGGAAAAGGATATTTATATGTCTTGGATCAGTCGTATCGTTAGCAATAATTGCATACATGTTTTCTGATCAAATTCTAAATATCCTGACAAAGCATTCATCTTCAAACCTTCAGATACTTAAACCGACCGGCGGATTTATTATTCATATTAAAGTTTCGTTCTTTGCAGGAATTGTTTTCGGTGTCCCGGTGCTTATTTACCAGTTCTGGAAGTTCGTTGCTCCAGGGCTTTTCCCGAAGGAGAAGAAATTTGTTTTTCCAATAATCCTTTTTACCATAATATGTTTTATTACAGGTGCAATGTTTGCATATTTTATGGTTATCCCGCATGCTCTTGATTTTCTACGGGGATTTGAGACGGAAACGATAATTGCTAACTGGACAATTGAGGAATTTATCAGATTTATTACTATGATGGTTCTTATATTCGGTTTCGTGTTTGAATTGCCTTTGGTAGCGCTGTTCTTAGGAAGAATCGGTATAATCAATCATAAAATGATGTCAAAGTACCGCAGGCATGCTTTGTTAGGTTCTTTGATATTAGGTGCATTGCTGACACCACCCGACGGATTCACACAGATCATGCTTGCTGTACCGATGTGGATACTTTATGAGATCAGTATTTTTATCGTGAGAGTATTCGGGAAAAAACCGGCTGAAGAAGAAATTTAGATGTTGATTTACAGGATTGAAACAATTAACTTTATACCTTTTGAAACAATTTAACTGAAAAGATCTGTTGTGAAAGAAATAGATGATATAATAAAACTGGTAGAGACCGATCTTAAACAGGTAAAAGAGACTTTCAGCAAGTATTTAAGATCCCACGTAAGATTAATAAATATTATAACGAGTCATTTTGTCAGGCGGGGCGGTAAGAATCTTCGTCCCCTGCTTGTAATACTTTCTGCAAGAATGTGCGGCAATCCGACACCTGAAACCTATAAAGCTGCCGCCTTGTTTGAAATGCTGCATAATGCGACCTTGATACATGATGATGTGGTTGATGATGCTTCCATGCGGCGGGGCGGTCCCTCAATTAATTCAATCTGGAAGAGCAAAATATCTGTTTTAATGGGTGATTTTCTATTAGCCCGGTCTTTGACTACTGCTGCTCAGCTGAAAAGCCTTGAAGCTATAGATATACTGTCGGAGTCAAGTGCAAGGATGAGTCAGGGAGAGATCAATCAGCTTGTATTAAGCAAGAAAAAAGAGATCTCGGAAGAACAGTATTTTCAGATCATCGGAGATAAGACTGCCGCACTGATATCAGCTTGCTGCAGGATCGGCGGTCTGACCGTGACAAAAACTAAAGAGAATTTAGATGCACTGAGGACTTTCGGAGAAAAACTCGGCCTGGCTTTTCAGATTAAAGATGATCTTCTTGATATCGAAGGGAAAGAACGGATTTTTGGAAAGAGTAAGGGGACGGATATTAAGAATGGAAAGATCACACTTCCATTGATATATGCTCTGAAACAAGTAAACGGCAGGGTGAAGAGAAATATTATAAAAAAAGTCAAGAAAAAATCAAATTCTCATGAAGTAAGATCAGTTATAGATTTTATTAGAGAGCATGGTGGAATAAAATATGCCGCTGAAAAGGCTGAAAACCTGATATCTGAAGCCGTAAGTTCACTTGCTGTATTTCCGGATAACGAATACAAAACAGCAATGATCGATCTAAGTGATTACATGATCAAAAGACAAAAATAAATTTATGAATTCCCTAATATATGTTAATAGATATACAAAAATTTTTGATAATCCGGTTAAGCTCTATTGGAGATATAATATTAACCACACCTTTGATAAGGGCATTAAGAAAAAAATACCCGAATGCCATAATTGATTTTATAATTAAGGAGAGATTTATTGACCTTGTTAAATCTAATCCTAACTTAAATACAGTTATTTCATTTAATGAAAAAGGCGGTTTTCAGGAATTAAGAAAACTTAAACATTTAATAAAGAACGAAAATTACGACTACATTATTGATATACACAAGAATTTCAGGAGTTATTATTTACGTACCTGGCTTAGAAAAACGGAGATACTGAAATACAGCAAGGATTATGTTAAACGGACACTGCTTGTAAAATTCGGAATAGACCGGTTTGAATCGGTAGTGCCGGTTTATCAGAAATATTTCGGAGCTGCTGAGACTTTAGGTGTGGAATATGATGGAAAAGGTACAGAGATAAATATACCTTCAGGAATAAGATCATATATAAATAGTGAGATAAAAGAAAACGGCTACGATCCTAAACGCCCGTTTATTATACTTTGCCCGGGTGCAGGATTTTATACTAAGCGATGGATGCCGGAAAGGTTTGCGAGGGTTGGTGATCACTTTTCGGAAAAATATAAGGCTTTAGTATGTGTGCTCGGCAATGAAAATGACAGTGATATCTGTAAAGCTGTTATAAAAAGAATGAAATATCCGGCTGTAAATTATGCCGGAAAATTTTCTTTGATAGAAGCAGCAGGATTAATGACATTTGCTTCTCTTGTAATAGCCAACGACACCGGCCTGATGCATATGGCTCAATCCCAGAAAAGGCCTGTTGTGGCTATATTCGGATCAACAACACGAGAACTGGGTTATTTTCCCTTTCCTGAAGGAAGTTTTGTAATTGAAAAAGATGAATCCTGCAGACCCTGTACACATAATGGCAGAGATAAATGTCCCAGGAAACATTTCAGATGTATGAAGGATATCAGATCAAGAGAAGTAATTAATCGTTCAGAGCAGCTTTATTTATCAGGAGCAGAGAGACTGAAAAACAATGACCACGATATGGATAATAATATATAATATAATTATTGTTCCGTTAGAATATCTGTTTTATCAGATCGCCAGGAATTTCAATACAAAAATTTCCGACGGTATTAAAGGAAGAATAAATCAGAAAGAACATATTGTTGATTTTCTTAGAAACATTGACAACAGCAAGCCTCTGTGTCTGTTTCACTGTGTATCTGTCGGTGAATGGGAACAGGCTCTGCCGGTTATTATACGATTAAAAGAGATCAATCCCGACATTATAATAGTTGTTACATTCTTCTCGCCATCAGGATACAATTATATTAAGAAAAATTTATATGTCGACCTTATCCTTTACTTACCTTTTGACAGTTATTACAGGGCAAAAAGTTTTCTGAAATTACTTAATCCGCACATCTGGTTTGTTTCCAAGCATGATGTCTGGCCGAATCATCTGTTTGCGGCAAAAAAATTAAATATTCCGGTTGTATTAATTGATGCGACCCTGCCTCCGAATTCAAGAAGGCTAAATCCTTTAGTCAGACAATTTAACAGATCCGTTTACAGCGGGTTTCATTTCATGTTCCCGATATCTGAAGGTGATAGAGACAGATTTATGAAGATATATCCTCATAATGATAGAATGATAATCACAGGTGATACGAGATTCGATCAGGTGAACAACAGAGCTCAAAAAGTCCTGAGAGAGGATAAAATAGATCTGTTTGAGGACGAGAACGCAAAAACAATTATTGCAGGCAGTATCTGGCCCTCGGATGAAAAACATGTGATACCTGCTGTCAGCAGACTTCTGAAAAAATATAATAACCTTAATGTTGTACTCGTTCCGCATGAAACGGATGAAAATCATTTGATTTCTATTGGGAATTTATTAAAAGCGGAAAACATTGCTTTTTCAAGATTCAGCGAGATCGAGAGTGGAAAAAGGATTCAGGATAGAGTCATTATAATTGATGTAATTGGTATTCTTGCAAAATTATACGCACAGACAGATATTGCGTTTGTTGGGGGCAGTTTTGGCCCGGGAGTTCATAACGTTATGGAGCCGGGGATCCTGGGTAAACCTGTGCTATTCGGGCCGAGGCATTTAAATTCGCATGAAGCAGTGGAACTAACCAAATGCGGGGGTGGTTTTATAGTGAACAATCCCGATGAATTATATGAGAGGATCTGCAGTTTCATGGATGATGAATCGTTTTTAAAGACATCCGGGGAGAATGCAAAAGGACTTATACAGAAGAATTTAGGCGCTACTGAAAAAATAATTGATAATTTGAGAAAAAAGTATGATTTTATTTCCAAAGAAGATACAGATAGAAACAACAATATTATGTAACAGTAAATGTTCATTTTGTCCGCAGGATGAACTTAAACGCGGTCCCAATTACATGAGTGACGACATATGGCGGAAGATCATAGATGAAACCCGCGGCAGGGATGTGATATACAGGCCATTTTTAGTAAATGAACCGTTCGTTGATAAAAGACTTGGTGAGATCATAAATTATATCAGGCTGGATGACACGGCTTCAGTTGAATTGAACTCGAATGGCAGGTTTGTGAACCGGGCGCTTGTTACCGAGGCGCTGAAAGAAGGGATTGACTGGATTAGATTCAGTATTGACGGCTTTTCACCCGAAACATATAAAGAGAGCGGGAGAGGAACGAATTATAATAAGGTAATTGATGATATACATTTTTTCATAAATGAGCGGAATCGGCTAAAGAGTGATTGTCTTATTGAGATCCGTATGATCAACATGGATTTTAACAGGCATGAACAGGCAGATTTCACTGAATACTGGAGCAAATATTTAGATAAAGTATCTGTAACGGAGTTATATTCATGGCCGTGGACAGGACAGACTGAATCATTTAATGCTCCCTGTCCGAAGATTAATGATGAAATGTTTTTTGTTGTTGACGGCAGAGCAATTCTGTGCTGCTGGGATACCTGGGAGAAGGCCGTCATCGGGGATGTCCGGGAAAACACAGTTGAAGAGATTTGGCTTGGTGAAACCAACCAGAAGTATCGTTCGCTGCTGAATAATGGGGAAAGAAGCAGGATCGAACTATGTTCAAGATGCGATGCTTATAAGAATTATGATTTTACAAATTGGCAGGGATATTAAAACAATATAAAGAAATAGATATGAAAACTTTCAGCCGATTTCAATTTTACGTTATTATCTGTTTATTATTAGTATTTAGCGGAGCAGACTCATATTCGCAGCTTCCGGGATACGATATCCTGAAGACTGAAATATCAGCAAGAGCCGCAGGTATGGGTGGTGCATTTACGGGTATATCCGGAGACCATCATTCGGTTTTCTATAATCCTGCAGGTTTGAGCGGATTATCCTCGAAAAAAATAGGATTTACTTATCTGGATCATACTCTGGATATAAAGTCGGGTAATTTTATCTACGCATCAGAATTTAAGCAGGATATAAGATATGCGCTTGGTATGAATTATATAAATTACGGGTCTTTTGAGGGAAGAGATCTTAGCGGACTGCCTACCGGTACATATTCTGCACAGGATGTTGTTTTTACCGGAGGAGTCGCCAAAAAGCACAATACAAACCTGTCCTACGGCGGATCTGTAAAGATGCTTTATTCAAAGATAGCCGAGTATTCATCATCGGTTATGGCAATAAATGCAGGTATGACCTATTTTATACCAAAGCATGAACTTACTTTAGGCCTCAGTTTTGAGAACGTTGGTTATGTCATGTCTGCCTACTATGATACGAAAGACGATATGCCGACAATGATAAAAGGGGGATTTTCTAAAAAACTCGCGCATTTACCTCTATTGGTTAATATTGAGTACCGCCAGATGACAAATTCGGATTATCAATTCGTAGGCGGGGGTGAATTTACGTTTTCTGACCGTTTTAAAGGACGGTTCGGTTATAATTCCTATGGCAGAGACCAGAAAATTGATGATGAAGGTGGGATTCTTACCGGATTGTCATTAGGTTTTGGAGTTTACTTCAAACAATATATTGTCGATTATTCATTTACCTCAAAAGGTGTGATCGGTGATCTTCAGCGTCTGACGGTTTCCTGGAGCATGTAAAATCCCGTAAAGTTGAAGAATTTGTATTCCCGTTTGTATATTTAATCTTCACGTATAATTAATCCTGCCTACATTTAGAGGAGATTTATAATGTTCAAAATGATCAAAAATTCCAATTTATGGAAATTGTTTTTAGTCTCGTCAGTTTTAGTTCTATATTTTTCCTGCGGACAGACGGGTTTTCCACCGGAATTATTTACACGTGCCGAGTTAACACAATATGAAGAGACATCATTACATGCCGATGTTATGAATTTTGTCAATACTCTGAAGAAACAAAGCGATATAGTGCATGTTGAAGCAATGGGTACATCCTTAAAGGGTCGCGAGATTCCGCTGGTTGTACTGTCTGATCCTCCTGTAAAGACACCGGAAGAAGCTTTGGAAACAGGCAAAATGGTTGTTTATATTCAGGGGAATATACATGCAGGCGAAGTTGAGGGTAAAGAAGCCTCATTGGAACTGATGCGGGAAATCGTATTGGGATCAAAAAGCTATCTGCTGGAAAACCAGATAATTCTTTTTTCGCCTATTTATAACGCTGACGGAAATGACAGCCTGAGTGAGTCGCGAAGAGCGGGCACCACTCCTTTTAAAGCGGGAACAAGGGCTTCAGGTGAGGGATATGACCTCAACCGTGACGGAATGAAGCTGGATGCTCTCGAAACGAAGGCTCTGGTCGGGAATGTACTCCTCAAATGGGATCCTGCTGTTCTTGTCGATCTGCATACAACAAACGGTTCTTATCACGGTTATGCACTGACTTATGCTCCTTCATATCACACTGCCGGGCATCCGGGCCCAAGTGAGTATACAATGGATGTTCTGCTTCCGGCAGTGACTGATAAAGTCCTGGAACGATCCGGTTTACCTATGTACCTTTATGGGGGATTCAGAGGGAATCCGCCGACAAGATGGACAACTTACAACCATCATCCGAGATATGTAACCAATTATATGGGATTAAGGAACAGGATCGGTATACTGAGTGAGACTTTTAGATATGATACATTTGAAAAGAGGATATTCTCTGCGAAGATGTTCGTATTGACAATTCTTGAATATACGAATGACCATTCCGAAGAAATAAATAAGGTACTCATCAAAGCAACTGATGAAACTATAGGACAGGCTTTGCAGAATGCCGGGAATTTTCAGAAGGGTGTAAATTTTACCATGGTCGCACTGGATGAACCGTTTGAATTATTAGTGCGTGATACTGAAACTATTCCCAGTGAGACCGGCAGAAGGGGTCAGAGTAGAATGACCGGTATGATAAGCAGGTATCCGAATGTACAGAACTTCAATAAATTCGAACCGACAAAAATGAGTACTTTTCCCCGCGGATATATTTTTCCTGCTGAACTGCAAAATGTAAAGGAAAAACTTACGGAACATGGCATTATTGTTACCGAACTTTTATCTGAGAGTACTTTTGAAGGAGAAGAATTTACAATTACGAGTTTTTCACAGGGACGCAATTATGAAAAACATCAGTTGGTAAGTATTGAAGGAACTTTTAATAGTGCAACAAAGACTTTCCCAAAAGGTTTCTATAAAGTTGATCTTGCTCAGCAGCTGGGGAATCTGGCGTTTTATCTTCTTGAACCGGAAGCGGATGACGGTCTGGTTGTATGGAATTTCTTCGGTGATTACCTGATTGAACAGGGAGTTGAGAACGGAGAAACCGCTTATCCAGTGTTTAAATATTTCAATCAGCAAAAATAGTATGAATTATATTGAATTATTGATTGTAATTATATTGTAACCGAGACATTTATATCATCATTTTATAATCGGAGGAATTAATGAAAAGTAAATTATCAGTATTCATCGCAATTATCTGTCTGATCGCTTTTGCGAGTGAGCTTCTTGCACAGACAGGACAGCGGGGGAACATGATTCAGGGGCAGCGTCAGGGGCAGGGCCGTGCAGCGAGAGTTAATCTTATCGACAAGGAACCTGCAGCAGAGTATTTAGGATTAAATGCTGATCAAATAAAGAAGTATAACGCAGAAGTAGATAAGATAATGAAGATATACGAACCATTCCTGAAAGAACAGGCTGCTATTAATAAGAAGCTTGGGATTCCTGAAGGTGGCTTGAGAATGGGTCGTGGCGGCGGCCGTGGTGGAGGCGGAGCCGGTACTACTGGTGCAGGTAATGTCAATATGGAAGAGATCCAGGCGTTAATGGCTAAACAGACCGCTGAGATGACAACACTTGCCAAAAAATATGAAGAAAAAGAGAAAGAAATTGTGAAACTTATTGCTAATATTGAAGGTTTTCTTACTGATGCACAAAAAGTAAAATTCAATGCTCGTACATTTACAAAACCGACTACTGCTTTGCCGCAGCGCAGAAGAAGATAAATAAATTTTCCAGTAACTAACCCCCTTAATAAACCATAAGGGAGTTAGTTGTTTATGTTGAATTTTTCAGGAATTTGTTGTATGTTTATTTGTATTTAATCATAAAAGGCAGTTTTTAACATCTGTTTCTTGAATACATCATATGAACATATTAGCTCTTTTATTAGGAGGAAAAATGAAAAGCAGGTTTGTTTTAATCATTTTGATCTTTTCATTTATTTTGTCCACTTCTGTTTTTGCCCAGAGAGGGAGGGGGAATCAGGCGAGAACACAGAGGAATGTCAACAGCGCAAATCTACTTGATAAAAATTCTGCGGCATCGTATCTGGGTATAAAAGATCCTGATATAAGAAAGAAATTTGATAAGGAAGTTGATGAATTAATAAAGATATTTGAACCCTACCTGAAGGAAGAGAAGAAGCTGAGAGATAAATTAGGTATGCCGGATCCTAATCAGAGAACAGGTGGAATGAACATGAATACCGGTGGCGGTGACATGGGTGGCGGCCGTGGTGGTGGCCGTGGCGGTGGCCGTGGAGGCGGTGGAGCTGGAGCAGGAACAGGTGCTGCCGGTGCTGCCCAGGCAAGAGGTCAGGGCAGAGTTCAGATCGATCCTGAGATCCTGAAGCAATACGAGGAAGAGAACTTAAAACTTCTTAAGAAATATGAAGAAAAAGAAGAGGATGTAAAGAAACGCCTGAAGAATATTGAAGCTTTGTTAAGCCCGATAGAAAAGATATTGTGGAATACTCCGAATTTAGTAAAACCTACTTTTATTGTGAAAAAGAAATAGCCGGACTTCTGCAAACGGCAGATTATAATAGAATTCAGGTCTTTTAATTAAATTTAAAAAAAGACTTGAATATGCAGGCATTTTTGTCTATATACTATATTATTTATTTTGATAGTATGTTGATGTGAATAACGATTAATATTTAAATGGTTTCTCCGGATGAAAAGGGAAGCACTGCCTGTAGTTGATGCACTGTTGTTATTTGTTGCTATTATCTGGGCATTTAATTTTACAGTAGTGAAGCTTGCACTAAATAATTTTCCACCATTGGCATTTAATACCTTAAGGTTTATATGCTCATCGCTGTTTTTCGCCGTTTATTACCATATATTTATAAAAGATTATGAATTCATCAAGAAATATTTCTGGCGATTGATCTTTCTGTCTCTTATCGGAAATACAATTCTGCAGATACTTTTTATTGAAGGTATTAATTATACCACAGCCAGTAATTCGTCCCTTATGTATGCTACCGTTCCTATCTTTGTTGCAATATTAAGTGTAATTCTAAAGCATGAAAAAGTTAAAATTTTAACATGGTCAGGTATAATAGTATCATTTATCGGGATCTTTTTTGTTGTAAGCAATGGGTCCAACGGATTGGATCTTTCCGGGGATCATTTCCGGGGAGATATATTAATATTGATCACTGCATTCTGCTGGAGTGCATTTACGGTTTTTGCAAAACCTCTTATAGATGAAACTTCGGCCGTCAAAGTAGTTGCTGTTACTTTTGTATTCGGGACAATTTTTCTAATACCGTTCGGTATCCCGGATTTTGTTACAATGGATTGGGGAATAATTACCTGGAATGACTGGGGTTATTTGTTCTTCTCATTCTTTTTTGCAAATGTTATTGCTTACCTTGTCTGGTTCTATTCAGTTGCAAAGGTTGGAAATGTTCAGACAGCAATATTTCAGAATATGGTCCCCATTTTAGCTGTGATCATAGCGGCAGTTTTTCTGAATGAAAAATTGACTTTTATTCAGCTTATGGGGGGAATAGGTATTGTAGCAGGTGTTACGGTGACCAGATTATCAAGGGCCTTTATGAAGAATGGAAATCATAATAAATTGAAAATTTTGAATAAATTTTAAAAATGCTTGTTATTTGAGTTCTAATTATTTATATTGAGTGCTTTACAAATGAGATTGAAATGAATATTACGATCAATAACGTACATCATCATCACTATCATTTGGAGTTCCATTAGGAATGGTCGGTGATATTTATTGATCTTTAATAGATAGAAATTATAAACCCGCCTTCCAGGCGGGTTTTTTTATGATATAAACTTAAGGAGTAAGAATGTTTAACGGATTTAATTCAAATGGGAACGGACGATTGTTAAAACTGGGTCTTCCTTCCGGTAGTCTTGAGAATTCCACTTTTTCTCTTCTGGAAAAAGCCGGGTATTATTTTTCAAAAAACAGCAGGTCATTGTATCCTTCAGCTGATGATGATGAGATCGGCGCTATATTGATCAGGGCACAGGAGATCGCAAGGTATGTGACTCAGGGTGTTTTTGATGCAGGGATCACAGGGAAAGACTGGATACTTGAGAACGATGCGGAAGTTGATGAAATTGTAGAATTAGCATATTCCAAGCAGTCAATGCGGCCTGTTCGATGGGTAATAGCGGTACCTAAGGATTCAGAAATTGAGAAGATCGAAGACCTGAACGGCAAAAGAATCGCAACTGAACTGAAAAATGTTACCAAAAAGTTTCTGGAAAAACATAGTATAAATGCAAGCGTTGAGTTTTCCTGGGGAGCGACAGAAGTAAAAGCTCCGATACTTGTTGATGCAATAGTAGAGGCTACCGAGACAGGACGGTCATTAAGAGATAATAATCTGAGAATTGTGGATACTATCCTAAAATCCACACCACGTCTGATAGCTAATAAAGAAAGTTATAAGGATCCCTGGAAAAAGGAAAAGATCGACAGGATCGCTCTGCTGCTTCAGGGCGCATTAAATGCAATTGATAAAGTAGGTCTGAAGTTCAACCTGCCCAAAGATAAGGTTGAGGAAACAAGACGGATAGTTCCTGCTATGAAAGATCCGACAATTTCATCTCTGCTGAACGAAAACTGGGTCGCACTCGAGATCGTTATCAAGGCAAAAGAGGTTCGAACGATTGTACCCGAATTAAGAAAAACAGGCGCGAGAGATATAATAGAATATCCTTTAAACAAGGTAATTTATTAGGTGAATAATGAAAGAGCTCAAAAATAAAAATGACCTGATGGAATTCTGGAACGGTTCTTTTGAAAACATTGATGATACAGTATCAGAGAATGTAAGAAAGATAATTTCCGGAGTCAGGAAAAATAATGATAAAGCACTTTTCGATCTTACTGAAAAATATGACGGTGTGCGTTTACACAAATTAAGAGTTGATCCGGCAAAGATCGTAGAAGCATTTGAGTCGTTTGACAGTGAGCTAAAAAGGGCGTTTGAGCAGGCAGCATTTAATATCAGGGAGTTTCACTCCGGACAGCTCCCCGGATCGTGGTCTATTGGAAATCAGGAAAAGATTTATCTCGGGCAGAAGTATTCACCCATAGAGTCTGTAGGAATTTATGTGCCCGGGGGAAAAGCAGTTTACCCGTCCACACTGCTGATGAACTGTATACCGGCACAGGTGGCAGGTGTTGAAAGAATTGTTATTGTATCACCTCCGGGTAAAGATGGGAAGATATCTTCTGTTATACTTGCATGTGCAGGTCTTTTAGGCATAGATGAAGTTTATTCAATCGGTGGTGCACAGTCGATTGCAGCGTTAGCATATGGAACGGAATCAATAGATCCTGTCGTCAAAATAACGGGTCCGGGAAATAAATACGTAAATGAGGCAAAACTTCAGGTATTCGGCAAAGTCGGTATCGATATGCCTGCCGGTCCGACAGAACTTATTATTGCCGCGGATAGTTCGTCTCGAGCCGATTATATAGCCTGGGACTTAACAGCACAGGCTGAGCATGATCCTGATGCTAAGACTCTGTTGATTACCGATTCAATGGAACTTGCAGAAAATGTCAGGAAAAGACTTGGGGAGATCGCAGATAAAACAGAAAGAACGGACATCGTAAAAGCTTCTTTATTGAATAACAGCGGGTTATATTTAGTAGCGGATATTTCTGAGTCAGTAGAATATATAAATGATTTAGCCCCTGAGCATCTCGAAATTATGACAGAAAAACCATTCGAACTGTCTAAAAAGATCAGGAACGCCGGTGCGATATTTGTTGGTGAATATACACCGAATGCAGTGGGTGACTACTGGGCCGGTCCCAATCATACACTGCCTACCTCCGGGGCTGCGAAATTCTCATCACCTTTAAATGTACTGGATTTTATGAAATTCTCTTCTGTTATTGGTTATTCAAAGAAATCCTTAAGAGAAGTTTCCGGATCGATAAATAAAATGGCGCAGTCGGAAAAATTGTTTGCACATGGCAGAAGTGTCGAGGTAAGGAATGAGTAAATATATGGGAAAGATCAAACAAAGTATATTGGATAAAAAACCGTATTCTTTTAATGAGATCCAGGCTGAGATAAAGCTGAATCAGAATGAAAGTCCTTATGATATTCCGAACGAAATAAAGAAGAAGGTCTGCGATCTTGTTTTGCTCAAAAAATGGAACAGGTACCCGTCTATTTCAGGAGAACCGTTAAGAGAGGCGTTGAGCAAGTATCTGGATATACCTGAATCAAAGATCGCAGTCGGAGTGGGCTCAGATGAAATGCTGAATTCTGTTGCTTCAATTATTCTGTCCAAAGACAAAAAGCTGCTTATTGTTGAACCGACATTTCAGATGTATGAGCAGTGCGGCATTGCATTAGATGCGGATATTGTAAGAATTAATTTGAATGAAGACTTCTCCTATCCTGTAGAAAAGATAATAGATACGATCCGTGAGCAGAATATTGATCTGTTCATGTTTGCTTCACCTAACAGCCCTACCGGTAAGTCAATGGCAGTAAGTGATATTGAGAGAATTTTAGAATGCTCTGATTGTATAGTGGTCGTTGATGAAGCGTATTATGAATTCAGCGGTAAAACGGCTTTACCTTTGCTTGAAGAGCATAAAAATCTCATTATAACAAGGACTTTGTCAAAAGCTTTCAGTATGGCAGGACTCCGGGCCGGTTATCTAATTGCAGACGAAAAACTGGTTGAAAATATTTTTAAGGTGAAAATGCCGTTCAGTTTGAATATATTTACTGAAGCAGCGGCAGTAGCCATATTGGAAGATCCGATAATCATTAAGAAAAATGTAGAAAAAATACTAAATTCAAAAAGATCACTTTTCCAATTTTTAAACACAATTAAGGGAATGGAAATACTTGATTCAGATACAAACTTCTTTGTTATAAGAATTCCGGAGATAGGGAAACGTGCTATTGATATATTAAGAGAAAATGGTATTGCAGCAAGAGACATATCACATTATCCGATGCTTGATGATTGTATAAGGATAAATGTTGGCACCCCTGAAGAAAATGAAATTGTTGTTAATGCATTAATATCAATTGTGGAGAAATAAATGAGTCTGATAAACTGTTCTGATGAAATTAAAAAGATCATATCACAGGGTTTGGATCTTATAGTATTTGATGTAGATGGTGTGCTGATAGATACCATGCCGTCGTTTATATCGACTATTGTGGTAACAACGAAATATTATATTAACGATATCCTGAAGATATCAATGGACCTTTCAGAACTAACTGAAGATGATGTAATGTTGTTCAAGAAATACAGCGGTTTTAATAATGACTGGAATCTGACGGAAAGTATGATAATCTTCAATTTATTCGTTTATAAAACCGAAAGAATTGATCTGTCTCTAAAAGAATTCCTTGATGAAGTTGATGGTTTCGGTGGAGGTCTTGACGGGATTTCACTCTATTTAAAAAAACACTGTGAAGATAACGTATTGGCATGGATTTCTGAAAAAGTTGAAAGTAGACTGATCAGAAAAACATTCAGAGAGTTTTATGGCGGCAGAGATTACTGCGAAAGATTATACGGTTTTACACCTGATGATTATGATGGCGCCGGCAGTGTGGAATCGGAAGTTATTCTTCTGGATACAGGAATTTTGGACAGGTGGGAAGGCAAAGTCGGTATTCTGACAGGCAGGATGGAAAATGAAACCATGCTGGCGATCGAGATGATAAATTCGGAAAAGATCAATACTGAGCTTGTTCAGTTTACTGATGATATTCTGCCGGATAAGCCTCACCCAGCAAAGATGGAGAGAATATTGGATATTTCCGGAAGCGTTTCGGCGCTATATGTCGGAGATTCAATTGATGATTTTCTTACAGCGTTTAATTTTAATAAGCTGGGCAGAAAAAACAGCCTGATATTCGGGCTGGTAACGGCAGACAGTGACAGTTTTCCTGAAGAAGCCCGAAAATTTCAGGCAGATACTGTAAATGATCTTTTAGAATATGTAATTAAGAACAATAAAAAATCATAGGTGAAATAATGCGTAAAGCGAAGATCAGCCGCAAAACAAATGAAACGGATATTACAGTCTCGATCGCAATTAACGGGAAGAGGAAAATCAAGATCAATACAGGAATCGGATTCTTTGACCATATGCTTGAGCTTTTCGCTTTTCATGGAGGTTTTGATCTTGAGGTCACAGGCAAAGGCGATCTGAAAGTGGACTGCCATCACCTAATAGAAGATACGGGATTAGTTCTGGGTGAGGCATTTAGAAAAATACTGGGTGATAAATCGTCAATAAAAAGATACGGGATAGCTTTTGTTCCTATGGATGAGAGCCTGAGCCGTACTGTGATCGATATATCCGGACGTCCCTTCATTGTGTTTAACAGTTCATTTTCGCAGGATAAGATCGGTGATATGGATACTGAGATGGTGAAGGAATTCTTCCATGCATTTGCTCAGAAAAGCGGAATAACACTTCATATAGAGACATTATACGGTGAAAACAATCATCACATTTGTGAGTCAATATTCAAATCATTTGGACAGTCTTTATCTGAAGCGTCCAGTCCTAAAGGCTCTCAAATACCTTCAACAAAGGGTGTTTTATGATCGCTATTATTGACTATGGAGCCGGTAATCTTGCTAATGTTAAAAATGCACTGGATTTCCTTTATTTTAAAAACAGGGTGGTAACCGGAGCGGTAGACCTGAAGAATTTTGATAAAATAATACTTCCGGGAGTAGGAGCTTTTGGACCTGCTATAAAAAAACTGGAAGAAAAATGTCTGGATACGGCCATAAAAGAGAGTGTAAATAAAGGGATCCCATTTCTTGGTATTTGTCTGGGTATGCATCTTCTGTTTACGGAAAGTGAAGAAAACGGAATTCACAAGGGATTGGATCTGATGAAGGGGAAAGTCAAAAAGTTCGAAGTAGACCTGAAAATACCTCACATAGGATGGAACAGCCTGGAATTTACCCGGGAGACAAAGATCAACAGGGGATTGACAAGCGGCAGGTATGCGTTTTTTGTTCACAGTTATTATTGTGATCCTGCAGATGATAATGTTATACTTGCACAAACAGATTACGGAATTAAATTCACATCTTTTGTTCAGAAGGATAATATATTCGGAATGCAGTTTCATCCGGAAAAAAGCCAGAAAACCGGACTTACTTTATTAAAAAACTTCGGAGATATGTAAAATGTTACTGGTACCTGCGATAGATATTAAACAAAGACGGTGTGTAAGATTGTATCAGGGTAAATATGAAAAGGAAACGGAATATAACCTTGATCCTGTTGCTGTGGCAGTTGATTTCAGAAAAAGAGGAGCTAAAAGGCTTCATGTGGTTGATCTGGATGGAGCGGTAAAAGATAAGAGCAGTAACCTGGATATTATCCGTGATATATGTTCAAATGTTGATATACCGGTCGAGATGGGTGGGGGGATCAGGGATATCAAATCAGCTAAAGAAATTATCGATCTTGGGATTTCTGAAGTGATTCTTGGGACACTGGTTATAAAATCCCCGGATACTGCAGTTGAAATTATAAAAGAACTCGGACCGGAAAGAATTCAGATCGGCTTTGATTATTCCGGAGATCATATTGCAGTTAAAGGCTGGCAGGAACTGGTCAGGGGCTCTGTCGTCAATGAGATAAAAAAGTGGCAGGTGTATAAAGTCGAAAGATATATACTGACCGATATAACTAAGGACGGAACAATGATTGGTCCTAATGTGAAAAGCCTTAAGGATATAGCTGAACACACGGATGTTCTGATAACAGCCGCCGGTGGTGTATCATGTCCTGAGGATATCGAGAAACTTTCATCCCTGGAAAATGTCGGAGTTGACAGAGTTATATCCGGAAAAGCCATATACGAAAATAAGATCAGAATAGAGGATTATAGTTAATGCTTGCGAAGAGAATTATTCCCTGTCTGGATGTAAAAAACGGCAGGGTTGTAAAAGGTGTACACTTTAAAGAGTTAAGAGATGCCGGTGATCCGGTTGAATTGGCAAAATTTTATGATAAGGAAGGCGCCGATGAGCTGGTCTTCCTTGACATTACGGCATCAAAGGAGAAGAGGAAAACAGTTGTTGAACTGGCAAACCGGGTCGCAAGAGAGCTTTTCATTCCTTTTACTATCGGCGGGGGCATTTCCTCGGTGGATTCTATCAGGGAGATTCTCCAGCAGGGAGCGGATAAGGTTTCGATAAATACTGCTGCATTCCATAATCCTAACCTTATCAATAATGGAGCGAAGCTCTTCGGATCGCAGTGCATTGTGGTAGCGGTAGATGTGAAAAAGACTGAGACCGGATGGACTGTTTATGCTTACGGGGGGACAAAAGACATGGAAATGGATGCTCTGAAATGGGTAAAAGAACTTGAAGACCGCGGTGCCGGTGAAATATTGCTGACAAGTATGGACACGGACGGTGTCAGAGAGGGTTTTGATATTGAGATCACAAGAAAGATAAGTGAATTGGTCTCGATTCCTATAATTGCCTCCGGCGGCGGTGGAGAATTAGAGCATTTTTATGAAGCGCTTTCTGCCGGTAAGGCTGATGCAGTACTTGCTGCATCTGTTTTTCATTATGGCCATTTAAGTGTTGACCAAATAAAACAATATTTATATAATAAAGATGTACCTGTGAGGTTTATGTGATGGAAATATTAAATGAACTGAAATTTGATGAAAAAGGTCTGATACCTGCGATTGTGCAGGATTTTGATAACAATGAAATTCTTATGCTTGCTTATATGAACAAAGAGAGTCTGGAAATTACAATAGAGACAGAGCAAACATGTTTTTTCTCACGCTCGCGGCAGGAACTCTGGGTAAAGGGTGCAACGAGCGGTAATACTCAGAAAGTGAAAGAAATACGGTTTGACTGTGATGCCGATACTCTGCTGGTGAAAGTGATCCAGAAAGGGGCTGCCTGCCATACAATGAAACGATCATGTTTTTTCAGGGGAATTTCTGAAAAGGGCAGTGTATTGGAGATTGAATAGATTTTGAAACATTAAACAATATGCAATCACAAAAACTGGAAATTAAGAGAGTAAATGAGAATCTCTGGGAGATTCCACGGCAGGGAGGAATGAGGGTTCCCGGAAGGATCATAGCCGATGACAGACTGATGCAGGATATTCATCTCGATCAGTCATTATCGCAGGTTGCCAATGTCGCACATCTGCCCGGGATCATCGATGCTTCCTATGCCATGCCGGATATTCACTGGGGTTACGGTTTCCCTATAGGCGGTGTTGCTGCTATGGATATAAATGAAGGAGTCATATCCCCTGGCGGTGTGGGTTATGATATTAACTGCGGTGTAAGGCTGATGAATACTGCATTGTTCAAGAATGATGTACTTCCTAAAGTAAGGGGCATTGTTAATGCTCTTTATGCAGCCATACCGACCGGAGTAGGATCTGAAAGTAAAATCAGATTATCATTTGATGAAGAAAAGAGAGTCCTTAGAGAAGGTGCCGGATGGGCTGTAAGCAGAGGTTATGGTACGGAGACCGATCTTGAGAGAATAGAAGAGAAAGGATGTCTTAAGGGCGCTGATCCCTCTGCTGTCAGTAACAGAACACTTGAAAGGGGCAGGTCGCAGATCGGAACACTGGGAAGCGGCAACCATTTTCTTGAAATCGGATATGTTGACGAGGTATATGATAAAAAGATTGCCGATTCATTAGGGCTTTATGAGAATGGAATTACGGTAAGTATACACACCGGTTCAAGAGGATTTGGTTATCAGGTGTGCGATGAGAGCATAAAGGTGATGATGAAATGTTTAAATAAATATGATATAAATGTTCCTGACAGACAGCTCGCATGCGCTCCGATCAATTCCTCTGAGGGGCAGAGATATATTTCAGCTATGTTTGCTGCAGCTAATTATGCATGGGCGAACAGACAAACCATTATGCACTGGACAAGACAGATATTATCAAATGTCCTTGGGATATCTCAATCATCTTTAAAAATGAACCTCATTTATGATGTCTCCCATAACATAGCAAAATTCGAGGAATATATTGTAAAAGGCAAAACCAGAAAAGTCTGTGTCCACAGAAAAGGAGCAACAAGAGCTTTACCGCCCGGTCATAAAAACACTCCTGAAGTTTATAAAGGTGTCGGTCAGCCGGTATTGATCCCGGGAGATATGGGAAGGTATTCCTATGTTCTTGTAGGCACTCAGAAAGCAGTGGAGGTTACATTCGGTTCGACCTGTCATGGCGCCGGAAGGGTGATGAGCAGAAAAATGGCAGTAAAAAAGAGTAAGGGCAGGGCGATTCATAAAGAACTTGAAAATAAAGGAATTTATGTTCAGTCCAAAGGATACAGAACGATTCAGGAAGAAATGCCCGATGCATATAAAGATGTTAAGAATGTTGTTGATGTTGTCCATAATGCGGGGATCTCAAAAAAAGTAGTAAGATTAAGACCTGTTGGTGTAATAAAGGGATAAATTTCCAACCATAGAATACTGCAGCAGACCTGAAATAAGACTCATCTGATTATATAAAAATAGAAGTGGTTATAATTTATAAACAGCCCTGCTGCCCGTGGAATCGTTTTAACTATATAAAAACAGGGGAACTAAATTTTTTAATTTTATGTTAGTCTTTTCAGATTTCTGAATCAATTTGTCAGAAGATTAACAGAAGTTATGTTGAAAAATCTAATTATTTGTATTTGTTGATATTATAGCGATATTTTGCATAATTTACTTGATAAAGAAATTATATATTAATATATTTGGCACGCTGTAGAATGTTGTATTTTTAAGTGTATATGTATAAAGGCAGAGTATGAGAAAAAAGAACCTGAAAGTTGTTTTTGGTGTAACAATAATAATTTCAGCAATAATTTATCTTGGTGTTACGGGTATACAGCAGGATTTTTCATATTATCTGAACGCAGATGAGTTTATTGCAAAGGTTAATGAGATGGATGAGCAGGCCTATCAACAAAAATTCAGAGTACGAGGTCAGGTTGTTGAAGGTTCGATTGACAGAGTAACAAGACCCATGGAATTTAAGATCACTCATAATAATATAACCATTCCTGTTCAGTTTGTCGGGAGCAGTCCTGTTCCTGATACATTCAAAGACTTATCTCATGCAGTTGTTGATGGTAAATATACTCCTGAGGGTTTGTTTTTAGCCGATAAGATTCAAGCCAAATGTGCTTCAAAATATGAGGCCATGGTTGAAGAAGTGTCTGTTAAGAAATAAGTGTATTTCGACAATAATGGACGAAATATAAGCAAACCGGCAGGTTTGCGTTTTTAATTATAAAAATAAAAATCGAAAGATAATTTATGGGAGTAATAGGAAATTTTTCATTAATTGTTGCATTTGGATTGTCACTGTATACAATTGGTACATCTGTTGTTGGAGCCAGGCAGAGAAGAAATGACCTGGTATTGAGTGCTGAAAGAAGTCTTTTAGCAAGTGCAGCGCTAATAGTGGTCGCTTCATTTTCACTGATAAACCTCCTTGTAAGAAGTGATTTCAGTAACATTTATGTTACGAGCTACACAAATGTTGACCTTCCGCTTTTTTATAAGTTCGCAGCTTTTTGGGCGGGGCAGTCAGGCTCGCTGATGTTCTGGTTACTGATAATTTCTGTAATATCTACGATAGCTGTTATTCAGAACCGGAAACAGAACCGTGTATTAATGCCGTATGTGATCTCAACAATGAGCTTCGTGATGGCATTCTTTATATTTGTCAGTTTATTCCTCTCAAATCCTTTTGACAACTGGATAGCTGAGACCCAGGTGGGACTGGTTAGTTATGTTGCACCGGACGGGAACGGACTAAATCCTCTGCTTCAGCATTGGGCAATGGTTATACACCCGCCTGTATTATTCTGGGGGTATTCGGGATTTCTTGTTCCTTTTGGATTTGCGATCGCATCATTAGTGACCGGAAAACTGGATACAACATGGATAAAGACCACACGCAGATGGACAATTATTTCATGGATGATCTTGAGTACGGGGATTTTATTAGGCGGTAAATGGGCATATGTCGAGTTGGGCTGGGGCGGATACTGGGCATGGGATCCGGTTGAAAATGCATCTTTAATGCCATGGCTGACCGCTACGGCTTATTTACATTCTGTAATGGTGCAGGAAAAAAGAGGGATGCTGAAAGTCTGGAATATGTCCCTGATATTATCGACTTTCCTTCTGTGTATTTTTGGTACTTTTCTTACAAGAAGCGGGATTGTTTCTTCTGTTCATGCGTTTGCATCTTCAACAATAGGACCTGCTTTTGCAGTGTTCCTTATACTTTTAACAGGTGCATCAATAGTTCTTTTATTAAAGAGACTTCCGGAATTGAAGAGTGAGGCCAAACTTGATTCCCTGATATCCCGGGAAAGCGGTTTTCTGTTCAATAACCTAATTCTGGTAGGCGCAATGCTTGCGACACTCTGGGGGACAATATTCCCGGTTTTATCCGAGTGGGTAAGGGGTACTCAAATAACTGTGGGAGCAGCATATTTCAATCAGGTGAATATCCCTATAGGTCTGTTTTTATTGTTCCTGACCGGAATCGGTCCGTTGTTTGCGTGGAGAAGATCATCAGTATACAGTCTTAAGAAAAACTTTTTATACCCTATGAGTCTGTCAATAATTTTTGGTGTATTGCTCTTCTTTTTGGGAGTAAAACATCCTTTCGCATTGATCTCGTTTTTTCTGTGCTTTTTTGTTGCCGTTACTGTTTTTCAGGAGTTTCTTAAGGGCACATTGGTCCGCATGAAAAACCTGGGTGAATCCTTTTTCAGAGCATTGATCAACCTGATGTTCAGGAATACGAGAAGGTACGGCGGATATATTGTTCATTTTGGAATGGTATTCATGTTTATCGGATTTACAGGCAATTCTTTCAATAAAGAATTGAAAACAGAGGTTAAAGACGGTGAGTCTTTCCATCTGGGCGGATATGAGATCAGACTCGATAAAACAGACACGGGCCTGACAAACCTATACCGCTTTGAACAGGCTGATATTACCGTTTTGAAAGACGGAAAGGAAGTATCAAAAGAGGTCGCACAAAGGCGTGTATATTTAGCCAGTAATCAGCCTACAACAGAAGTTGCTATTTTTGTGACATTTTTCAGTGATCTGTATCTGGTTTATTCAGAACCGCCGGTTGGTGACAGGGGAGCGGAAATAATCGCATATATAAATCCTCTGATCAGCTTTGTATGGCTTGGCGGGGGTGTGCTAATATTGGGAAGCCTTATTGCAGTTATCCCGAATATTATCCCAAAGAGAGATATGTCAAAATACAATGAATTGTCGAAAAAAGAGTCTGTTGTTGAAGCATAATATTGTTCTTTATCCTAATAAAAGGAACAGGTAAAGGAAATTAATGATGGATAGTTTTATATTACTGCTGATCAGTATTGCAGTTTTAATATTTGTAATGGAACCGTTTTTTTCAACGAGAAAACTTCCGAACAGGTTTGTTTCTGATAATCAGGTTCAAAAGAATAATCTTCTTAACCGTAAAGAGAATATCCAGGATATGATCCGGACTCTTGACCTTGAGAATTCTACAAATATGATAACCAGTGAAGATTATCAGAAATTGAGTAAAATTTACAATGCAAAGCTTAAATTAATTAAAGACAAACTTGATTCACTGGGATCAGGGAGAAGCGGTTCCAATATTAGAAATAGTATCGAAGAAGATATAAAAACACTAAGAAAAACATCCGGATCTCTGATTGCAGAAGTAAAAACAGTTGCGTGCGAAAAATGTTCAACAGAGAATCTTCCGGACAGTAACTTTTGTTCAAAATGCGGTAACAAACTATCTTAAATATCAAGAGAGATAAATGAAAAGATTAAGCGGATTTATATTAATTCTTTGTTTTATTATTGTCGGTATGAGTTTAGATGCTGATGCCCAAAACAGTAAAATCAATGGAAAAATCAAGAATGGAACGACCGGACAATATGTAAAAGCGGAACTGATTACGCTGATGGGATTTGACATGGGGATGTCCAATGTTAAGGAACAGGCCGATGTGGGCCCGGATTTTACCATAGAAAATCTCAATCCTTCACAAAGCCGCCCCTATTTATTACAGGTTACCTATAAAGGTGTCAAGTATAATACTGACGTACAGATAAATTCGGGGAATGAAACAGTCGAGGTGGAAGCGCTCGTATATGATCATACAGCCAACCGGGAAAATATTAAGATTCAGAACGTTACTTATCAATTTGTAATGTCAGGTACAGATCTGCATATTTTGAAGGCGTTTGACCTTATAAATGAATCAGAGAATCCTACGACTTATTTTAATGAAAACGGCACATTTAATTTCAGAAAACCTGAAACAGCCGGTGAGATCGGTGTTTCTGTTTCTACTGGATTGGTCCCGATCAGACAGGATTATATTGAAACGGATCGCGAAGACGTTCTGGCAGTAAATTACCCGCTTAAACCAGGATTAACTCAGGTTTCAATTGCCTATATGGTTGATTATACAAATAAAGATTACAATTTTTCTGAAGAATTATTATATGATTATGACGACTTTATGGCAGTTACTTCACCGAAAGATATAAATATATCCGGATTTGATCTCGTTTTGACACAGGCGGATGCCCATCAGAATTATTCTATTTATAATACTACCGGATTAAAAATTGACGATCTTGTTGAGTTTAATCTGTCGGGCGGTACACCTGCTGATCCTGTTTCTGCACCTCCCGAGCAATTATACAGACAGCCACTTCTGTCAGACGGTGAAATAATTCTCTCTTTATTTGTTGTTTTTGTGATTCTTTTTATGGGTTTATTATTATCAAAAAACAGGACTTCTGTCAAAGACGTAAAAAAAAGATCCGTACCTAATAAAATGAAACAACGGAGAAAAAATCTTTTAGCTGATGCTGCTTTGTTAGATGATAATTTTGCTTCCGGGAAAATGACTGAGGCCGACTATCAGAGAAACAGGGCTGTTGTTAAGAATAAATTAATAGAGATATATAATAAGATTGATGGAAAATCATAAACGATAACACTTCTAAAAAACATTCCAAAACTTTCTGTGAATAACACTACTCAAGTATTCGAAGCAAAAGAGCTGGTCAAAAGATATGGCCGTTTATCTGCCTTGAAGGGCATAAATCTGACTGTCAATAAAGGAGATTTTGTTTCGATATTCGGTCCGAACGGCGCCGGGAAAACAACGTTTTTGAAGATCGGCGCAATGCTTATGTCACCGACGTCCGGAGATCTGCTTTTTAATGGTGTAAATATCAGGAAAGTCGGCGACCAGGCTCGAAAAGAGATCGGTTATATTGCACATAATACGTTTCTGTATAATAATCTGACAGCAGAAGAAAATCTGCGTTTTTTCGGTAAGATGTATAGTCTGCCGGATCTGGATGATCTGATAGAAGATAAACTGAATGCTGTTGGATTATCGGACAGGAAAAATGATATTGTTTCAGGTTTTTCAAGAGGTATGCAGCAGAGGCTTACAATAGCAAGAGCTTTTTTGCATGATCCTTCAATACTTCTTCTTGATGAACCGTATACAGGACTTGATAAATCTGCCTCGGAGATATTGAACGGACTTCTCAGGTTATTTAATAATACTGAAAAGGCAGGATTGATGACCACACATAATCTTGACCAGGGATATGACCTGGCTACTCATCTTGTGATCCTGCATAAGGGAAAAATTCAGTTTTCGGCATTAAAGAAAGATATTTCAAAAATAGAATTCAGTGAAAAGTACTCTGAAATAGTAGGTCAGTAATAAAAATGAGATATTTCGGCTATATATTTAACATAGTAAAGAAAGATATTGTCACTGAATCGCGTGCAAAAGAATCAGTCAGTGCGATGCTTGTGTTCGGGCTTCTTGTAATAGTGGTGTTCTCATTCGCATTTAATCTGGATTCGGGAGAACAGGTTTCACTTGCTCCGGGTCTTTTATGGGTGGCGTTTACTTTTTCCGGGATCTTAGGACTTAATCATTCTTTTGCGGCAGAAGGTGAAAATAACTGTCTGCAGGGGATAATGCTCGCTCCGGTACCCCGTACGGTGATATACCTTGGTAAGCTGATAAGCAACATAATCTTTATGCTTTTCTCGGAGCTGGTGATCTTTATATTGTTCATCTGGCTGTTTGATGTCAGGTTTACAGGAAGATGGCATCTTCTTATACTCCCGTTTGTCCTGGGGACTTCCGGTTTTGCTATTATAGGTACGTTGTTTTCGGGGATCTCGATCGGATCGAGAATGAGGACATTTTTGCTGCCTATACTTCAGCTTCCGATAACGATCCCTGTTCTGATCTTCTCCGTTGAAGCAACAGCGGTTCTTCTTAAGGCAGAAAATACAATAGGATATTTTGACTGGATCAAATTGTTGTTTGTATTTAATATAATATTTTTAACGATCAGTATACTTTTATTTGAATATATACTTGAGGAATAGATATGCAGAAAAAATCTGAGCCGAAATGGCTGTTTTTTCTCGTACTTATATTAATATCCGCCGCTCTTTACCTGGTTTTTTTATATGCTCCGAAGGAACAAACAATGGGTGACGTTCAGCGGATATTCTATTTTCATGTCCCGAATGCATGGGTGTCATTTTTGGCTTTTGCTGTAGCTTTTACAGGATCTGTCGGATTCCTTATTACAAAAGACTTCAAATTTGACCGTTTGGCAGCATCAGCAGCCGAACTTGGATTTTTATTTACAACGATCACGCTGATAACCGGATCTATCTGGGGACGTTATGCCTGGGGTATCTGGTGGGCATGGGAGGCAAGACTGACCTCATATCTTGTCCTGTGGCTTATATTTTTATCATATCTGATGCTGAGAAGCTATATATATGAAGAAACAAAGAGAGCTTTTCTCTCAGCTGTCGTAAGTATTGTCGGTTTTTTTGATGTGCCCATTGTCTTTTTTTCGATCAGATGGTGGAGAACACAGCATCCATCACCGGTTTTTGCAGGGGGAGAGGACAGCGGCCTTGATCCGACAATGAAATTTGTATTTTTCTTCTGCCTGGCTGCTTATACGATCTTCTTCATATACATTCTGAGAAGGAGACTGGAACTTGAAAAAGCCAGGGAAGAAGTGGATTATCTTTATAAATTAGCAGATAACTAACAGGAACTATAAATGGAATATTTATTTTCAGCATATTTAGTGATATGGCTATTAATAGCCGGGTATGTCTTTAATCTTCAGAAAAAACAGAACAAACTGTTTGAGGAAATTGAAAATCTGAAGAAACGGCTTGGATAATAATTAAAATTTTATAAAGTACTCTGATAATATCCAATATTTTTGTATATTTAAAATTCTGAATTAATATTTGGATTTTTAACTTTCCTGCCGGGTTTGCGGATAATGAAAGACTTTTCACTTCAGCTAAAAAACAGGATATTTTCAGAGCCCCTTTCCAATATCTTCTTGATTTCCGTATTTTACGCATGTTTTATTACCGGATACGATGTATTTTCCTCTGATCAGACTCAATATCTATTGCTCCCATTCCGTGAAATTTATGAGAACTTCTGTCTGAATGACTGGTTCGTCTGGGAGACATCTCATTACCATTTTGTCTTTTCATATATACTTAAATTCCTGAATTTTGTCACTTTGGGATATATAGAGATAGGATTATTTATTACCTGGATATTTTTCCTGATAATACATTTACATTCCCTGTATTTTCTTTCAAGGACAACCGGGGGGGATTATAAGCATTTTATTCTTTTGGTCCTGTTTATTATCTCTTATTCGTCCTTCAGCCTGGGTGACTCAATAATCAATTCGGGGATCCTACTACCTGCTTTCATGGCTATACCGGTAACAACTTATGCCTTCGGTTATTTGATCTCCGGAAGATACAGGATTGCATTTACCTTGCTCGGAACAGCTGGGCTTATCCATATTAATTTCGGTATAGTAGGAATTATGATATTTGTCAGTTATTATATTATTGTACAAAAATTCGGGAATCTTAAGGAACTGTTTATATCGACAGGTTTATTCTCTGTTCTGATCTTACCCAATATTATACCTGTTCTCATGAATTTTAATGAAAATAACGAATGGTTGTGGCTGTCATTTTTTATCAGGTCACCTCATCATTATGATCCGTCTGTTTTTGGGCTCTTTGAGTGGCTTGAAACACTTATCCCATTATCTTTAGCTATCTTCATATATTACCAGAGAAAAGATACTGCCAGGGAGATCAAAATTATTTATATAATTTTGTTGCTATCCGGTCTTGTATTAATAATGAATTTATTCACAGGCATACTGTTTTTTTACCAAATTTATGTATGGAGGTTTTCACCGTATCTCCTGATTTTTTCATATTTAATTATAAATAAATTTGTACTGTCAGGTAAATATGATAAAAGAGTTGTCTGGGGCATTTTAATGTTTTTGCTGTTATTTTTGATCCTGCACAGGGGGGCTGATATCGGTTTGAAAAGATTTGTTATAATGACTGCGGGAGTATTCCTTTTTTACAGAATGAGCAGAAAAGGAACTGTTATACCCTTATTCACCGGAGCGCTTATTGTACTTATGCTTTTAGGCAATGGTTACAAAGGTGTACATTTTTTTAAAAGTGATGAAATCACGGATTGGGTAAGGAATAATACACCCGAAAATTCATATTTCCTGACACCTCCTGATGTAGAAGGTTTCCGAATTCTTGCCAGGAGAGCTATCGTGGTAAATACAAAGAGTTCTCCGATCGGAGTCGGCTCTGAAATGTTCGAATGGAAACAGCGTCTGGAAAAGGTTACAAATACAAAAAATATTGAAAAATGGGAAGAACGGGGCTATGATCTTTGGGGCAAGCTGAAAAATGCATATCTGCAGAACTCACCGGTTTATGTCAGGGAAGTAATGGAATTTTATAGCGCAGGTTTTTTTATGACTTATACTGATCATCAGGATCTGGAATTATTTCATGAGAATGGTTTTACTGAAATATTCCGTAAAGAAAGTATAGTAATATTCAGGTATGATAAATGAAACGATTTGAGGAAAAGGATCTCGAATTTACAAACTGCCCGCTCTGTAATTCAGGTAATAATTCTACAATATATGGTTTTTCACCGTTCAATGTAGTAAAATGCACTGAATGCAGTTTCTTTTTCCTGAATCCCCGTCTTACAGAAGATAGAGTTAGGGAAATATACCGGGAAGAGGACTATTTTTCCGGTTCGGAATGCGGATATTCAGATTATTCTTCCCAGGAATTAGCTCTGAGACGTACTTTCCGGAAACTGTTGTCGAATCTGGAAAAATGTGGCCTGACCGGTGGTTCACTGCTGGAGATCGGCTGCGGGTACGGATATCTTCTGGATGAAGCAAAGGGACTTTTTGAGTACAGGGCAGGAACTGAGTTTTCAAAAAAAGCATTGGACAAAGCAGAGGAAATTACTGATATTGTAATCCATGGGGGAGTAGACGATATCGGTAAGGAAAGAGAGTTTGACTGTATTATTGCGGTACAGGTGATCGAACATGTTTATGATCCGAAGAAATTTGTCAGTGACCTTGCCGGACATTTGAAACCAGGCGGTGTTTTGGTGCTGGCTGCACCGAACATAGGCGGATTCTGGCATTATGTAATGCGGAAAAAATGGGCATCATTTATACTGCCGGAGCATGTTCAGTATTTTGATAAAATATCAATCCAAAGACTATTGATCGAATCCGGAATGAAAAATGTTCAGGTTATACCTTATCCGCATGCGTTTCCTGCTTCATTAGTTTTTCAAAAACTGAAAATACCATTCCCCGGTTTCTTAAAAGATTTCAATATATGGATACCGGGAACGACTGTTGCGGCAGTCGGAATCGCAAATCCGGAGAGCTGATCATGGAGAAAATTCATCTATCAGTAGTAATCCCGTTTTTTGAGGAAGAAGACATAATTGAAAAAATGCTCTTATCTGTTCTGGGGATAATGAAGGAAATCGGCAAATCATTTGAAATTGTCTGTATCGATGACGGATCCAAAGACAGAACCTGGGAAATATTGAAGGGGCTTACTGCAGAAAATCCGGAGATCAGAGCACTAAGATTAAGCAGGAATTTCGGTAAGGAATCTGCTCTGTGCGCAGGTCTTGAGAATGCGAAGGGTGATGTTGTTATAACTATCGACGGGGATATGCAGCATCCGCCTGAACTGATACCGGAATTCATTAAAAAATGGGAAAATACTAAAGCAAATGTCATCGAGGGAGTGAAAGTTGACAGGGGACAGGAAGGATTACTCTCAAAGATCGGCGCAGGATTGTTCTATTCAATAATCAGCAGACTTTCCGGATTTGATCTTAAGGGAGCATCCGATTTTAAGCTGATGGACAGGGAGTTTGTCGATTCCTGGAAACAAATGCCGGAGAGAAGTGTATTTTTTCGCGGCATGAACGAGTGGCTGGGATATAAAAGAGAAGTTATACAGTTTGAGGTAGCGCCCAGAGTACAGGGAAAATCCAAATGGTCATTATTCTCACTTATTAAACTCGCATTTTCAGGTGTAACGGCATTTACATCATTTCCAATGCATATAATAACATTTGCGGGGCTGATATTTCTAGTATTCTCGACACTGCTGGGTTTGCAGACGCTGTATAATAAATTTACAGGTGTAGCCGTAGACGGTTTCACAACGGTAATATTGCTGCTTCTGATAATCGGAAGTGTTCTGATGCTGGGTTTAGGCGTGATAGGAGAATATATCAGCAGAATATACAATGAAGTAAAGAACAGACCGAGATATGTAATATCTGAAAGACGGGGAATTGACAAGAATTAAGAATTTAATAGTGATGCTTTGATGTTTTTCAATTCATTCGGTGTGATAACTCTGAGAGCGAATACTCCGGTTATATAAATTACTGCCGCAAAAATAAACTGATACCATAGAGCCGAATCGATAAAGAATACATTTAACAGATAGTAAAAAAGTGCGGAAACAGCAGAAATTTTAACAAGGCTCACCAAGGGAAAACTTTTCAGGAAAATCTTTCTTCCAAGGTATAAATACCCTCCCAAAATAAAAAATTCAGAGATAATACCAATATAACAGCTTGCAATCAATCCGAATTCAGGCACATATAGGATCGTTAGAAGAAATTTTATGAGAAATCCGAAAAATAAAACACGCAGCACTTTCTTCTGCTTATTAAATGCATAAAGAGAGAACATCAGAATATAATTGATATAATTAGGTATCAGATACCATACTAATATTTTAAGCGGGAGTACCGATCCTGAATACTCATCATATCCGTAGAAAATACTGATCACTTCTTTTGATGAAAATGTAATAAAAGAAACGATCGGAATGGCAGCAAAAAAAAGCAGTTTAATGCTTTTGTAAAGTATTTGTCTGAATTGTTCTTTATCCTTATTTGCGATCCTGGACAGGACAGGAAATATCGTATTACCCACAACAAAAGGGATCAGCAGCAGCCCTTCGAGCGTCTGTTGCGCAACTTTATAAAGTCCGGTCTCAATGTCTCCCCGAAGCCATGATAATAAAATTATATCGATCCTGAGGAATAGAGCTGCAATAATAGCTGAGACGTAAAAAGGAAGGCCGTTTTTAAGCAGATATTTTATTTTATGGGGATGCTTTTCCTTCTGGCCGCTGTTAATGAAATTACGTTTAATCAAAATATAGCCTGTTACAGCAGCCAGTAAAGCGGAAATTCCAAGACTGATCACCGGCGCTTTTACTCCCAGTCCAAAAATTAGCAGGATATATGTACAAATAAGCAGCAGCAGATTCCTGAGTATGTACATCATTCCGTACAGTTCCTGCCTTTCGTGAGCCTGAAAGACGGAGACTACGGAATTAAACAGGGGCCATGTAAAAAGAGCTGTGATTACATACGGGATGGATTGGATCTTTTCAACATTTTGTTCAAAATAATATGAGTATACAAGAAGAATTACAGCGGCAGGAACTGCTATAGAATATTTAATGAGAAGCGGGTAAAGGAATAATGTCCTGGTTTTGCGGCGATCTCCTGCAATATCCCGCACCATGAATGGAGTCAGACCAAAATCAATTAGAACGTCAAAAATTATGATCAGATTCAATAAATAAGCAAATATTCCCATTAATTCATTACCAAGGATCCTTGTGATCATTATCAGAAAAACATACATCAATGCTTTTGATAATATTTGTGAAAATCCCAGATAAGTAATATTTTTTGTGATCGACCGGTCCATTTCAGCCTATTTATTAGAAGATTTGCGAATTAAATGAGGATGATTAACAAATTACGAAAAACAATCAACATTAAAAACAAAAACTTTGTTAATAAATATGAAATGCATCTTGTATATTACCAC
>JBHPLC010000130.1:0-4204 GCA_042564455.1 Candidatus Zhuqueibacterota bacterium
TTAATGATTTAAGTTCATCAATATCTTTTATCTCCAGTGTGATATTACATATTGCAGCAATACCATGTACTTCCATATTTATACTGACTACATTTATATCCTGTTTTGAAATAGCTAAAGTTATATCTCTTATCAGGTGCTTTCTGTCAGACGCAGAAACCTGAATTGAAACCGGAAACTCATTTTTTAATGAATCAGCCCATTCAACTCTGATACCATGCTCTTTTTCAGACAGTATTTTTGGTATTTCGGCACATTTTATCCTGTGGACAACTATTCCTTTTTCTTCAAGATGAAATCCGACTATTTTATCACCCGGCACCGGCTTACAACATTTACTCAATTTCAGGACAAGAGGATTCTCTCCCTGTATTTTTACAATGGCTTCTTCAATAGAGTCTTTATTAGTTTTTTTCAGAATTTTAGGCAGACGGTTTAAGAAGGAGATTTTCTGTTTATGATATATCTTTGGAAATACTCTTCTTCCGATCTCACCTACAGATATTTCATGTTTTCCTAGAACCTGCCAGAGTGAGTCTAAATTGCTGTACCCGGAATGCTGTTTAATCATTTCCAAAATATCATCATTAAGTTCCATATCATGTTCTGCCAGTTCATTTTTCAGAATTTCTTTGCCGAGTTTTTCATATTGAAGTCTTTTGTTTTCTTTAAACCACTTATCGATCTGTTGTCTTGCTCGGGACGTAACAACAAAAGTAGACCAGTATTCCTGGAGGCTTGATTTTGTCGAGGTAATTATTTCAACTTCATCCCCGTTTTTCAAAATCGTATACAATGGTACGACCTTTGAGTTTACTTTTGCACCGATACATCTTAAACCAATTTCACTGTGAACAGCGAAAGCAAAATCAACAGGGGTTGAGTTTTCCGGCAGATTGATCAGTCTTCCTTTGGGGGTAAAGACAAATATCTCATCCTGAAAGAGATCCGATTTGAATGACTTCATAAATTCGCCCGGATCAGCTTCCTTATCCAGATCCAATAATTCTCTTACCCAGGTAAGTTTATCATCCAGTTCTTTATCAGAATTTGACTTATACAGCCAGTGAGCGGCTATTCCCATTTCTGCTGTATTATCCATATCCTTTGTCCGTATCTGCACTTCAACCATTTTACCTCCCGGTGTCATCACGGTTGTGTGCAGCGACTGATAACCATTGCTTTTCGGAGTAGCTATATAGTCTTTGAATCTATCGGCTACCGGTGTATATAATGTATGAATGACACCAATGGCAGCGTAACAATCTTCCTGTTTTTCCGTAATGATCCTGATCGCCAGCAGATCATAGATCTCTTCAAAAGAAACATTCTGTGCCTGCATTTTTCTGTAAATACTATAATAACTTTTTGGCCGTCCAAAAATATTTGCAGAGACATTAAGTTTTCTTAACGCTTCACTAATAAGTTTTTTAATTTTTTCAATTTGTTTAAATCTTTCATCCCAGGTTTGTGTAATTTTCTTTGATATTAATTTATAAGCAGTAAAGTCAAGATGTTCTAATGCAAGATCTTCAAACTGCCATGCCATGTCAGCGATACCAAATCTTCTTGCTAAAGGGGCGTAAACATCAAGGGTTTCCTGCGCGATCAACACCTGTTTTCTTTTAGGAAGGAATCTAAGTGTTCTCATATTGTGAAGCCGGTCGGCAAATTTAATTATCACAACTCTGATATCTTTTGCCATGGACAATACCATTTTCCGGAAATTTTCAGCCTGTTTGAGCTCAACCTTCTCAAATTTAAGGTCTGTGATCTTTGTTACGCCATCGACCAGATTTGCAATATCCGCTCCAAATTCTTTTTCTATTTCATTTAATGTGACACCTGTATCTTCTACAGCATCGTGTAATAACCCGGCAGAAACAGTTCTTATATCCATTTTTAATCCGGAAAGGATCTTTGCTGCTTCCACACAGTGATCAAAGTACGGTTCACCTGAACGTCTATACTGGTTTTTGTGTGCTTCAAATCCAAACCAGAAAGCTTTCTCCAATATATCTATCTCGCCGTTAGAGATATATGATTCGATTCTTGTTTTCAGCTCAAGAAACTTATCATAGAAAACGTCTTTTAAATTTACTGATTTCATATTTCCAAATTTTAATGATCAACAATTATCAATTAAGTTTTAACGAAACCGGCGCTGCTTTCAGCAATTTTTTGAAATCTGAATAAACCAACCGTGTTACAATTTTTACTGATTTTAAATTCCTAACCGATGCAATAAAATCATTCAGGTGTTTTATATCCGGCACTTCAACTACCATAGTGCAGTAATCCTGTTCACCCCGGCTGTACAATTGATAGGTCAGGAGCCTGGAAGTTTTTTTACCTAAAAGAGGCGTTAATTCCTTAATAAAATTTCCGGATTTCTGCAATAAAACTCTCAGACCTGCAGCATATAGTTTATCAGGTTGATGTTCCCAGTCAACCTGTATCTCTCTTTCCGGTTCTTTCAATATCTGTTTGCTGTTTCTGCAGGTAATGCGATGAATAGTTACACCTTTACCTCTTGTTATATAGCCGACAATAGGATCTCCCGGGATCGGAAGACAGCATTTTCCAAAATTAAGCATAAGATTATCTATTCCGCCAACCTTAATACTTTTCGTCATGGAATGATCGGCCTTGATCTCTTTTGTAGCTTCTTTCTGATCGTCATCTATTTTATCCGTATTGTCTGAAAATTTTTGTGTCACACTGATCGGTGAAATATTTCCTGCTCCGATAGAAGCGTAAAGATCCTTAATATCCTCGAATTGAAAATCTTTTGCCGCAGACAGAATATTATCATTAGTCAAGGGTATTTTGTTTCGTCTGAAAGCTTTTGCAAGTATCTCTTCCCCTAATTTAATACTGTGTAATCGCAGTTGTTTTCTAAGCCATCTTCTGATCTCTGAAAGTGCCCTGGGACTTTTAGCGTATTTTGTCCAATCAGAATTCACTACGGGTTGTTTTGATGTCATAATTTCAATAACATCCCCATTATGCAGTTCGCGGTTAAACGAAACGATCTGTCCGTTCACTTTTGCCCCGTTACACCTGAAGCCTATATCTTTGTGAATTGAAAAAGCGAAATCGATCGGTGTTGAACCTTTTGAAAGCCTTTTCAGGTCTCCTTTTGGTGTCAGCACATAAATATCATTTTTCAATTTGCTGAATCTAAAGAAGTTGTCGAATTCTTTCTGGCCTTTACCGTTGCGGTTGTTGGTCGAATGTTCTCTGAACCATTTAAAGAAATCGTCTGTTGAACTAACAGTTCCGCCTTCTTTATATTTCCAGTGAGCGGCAACTCCCATTTCGGCAGTCTTATGCATTTCCGATGTTCTTACCTGCAGCTCAAATTTGTTTTTATTCTTATCTTCAAGAAGAATATGAAGTGATTGATAACCATTGGTTTTCGGTTTCTGGATATAGTCATCATATTCTTTCTGTATCGGATTATATAATTGCTGAGCAAGGGCGAGTACTTTATAACAATCGGGAATAGTATCAACAATAACCCTCACAGCAAGGATATCATGTATTTCGTTAAACTTACGGTCTGTTTTCTGCATTTTTCTGTAAATACTGATTATCTGTTTAATCCGGGCAGAAATATCTGCAATTATATCATGTTTCTCAAGTTCATATGTAAGCTGGAGTTTAACCTGTTCAATATATCTGTCCGACTGAAATCTTCTTTTAGAAACTCTTGATTCGATATCTTTAAAGATCCTGGGATGCAGAATCTCGAAAGCCTTATCTTCCATCTCATTTTTGAATTTATATAGTCCGAGTCTGTGAGCCAGCGGGGCATACAAATCCAGGACTCTTTCAGCTTTAACCTTTCTGCCGTCTTTCCCAAGTTTCTCACTATTATTTATAAGCACAAGTTTATTAGTAATGAGCATTAAAACAACATTAAAATCATTAGCGACCGACAGTACAACGCGTATATATTCCTCTTCAGATTCACCTTTTTTTGTTTTATTTGATATATCGTTTACATGGCCATATTCATTTACCAGATCAAGTATTTTGTTTCCTAATTTTGATTTGACCCTGTTTGTTATTTCCTGAAAACTGTAAAGGTCATGAAAAAATGAAGCAGCTAATGATTTGCAGTCCAAATTAAGTTCGGATAGAATTTTTACGAACTGAGACAGCATACCCGGACTTAAAATATGGTATTTACTATTTG
>JBHPLC010000131.1:0-4171 GCA_042564455.1 Candidatus Zhuqueibacterota bacterium
TACCTGACCGATCCCGGGAAATATCCGGTACTATCAAAAGTAAAACCCGGCGAAATTAAGGGCTTACTGCCGGAAGATCCTCCGGAGGATGGTGAAGATTTCAGGAAGATCCTCGACGATTTCAACGAAAAGATCATGCCTGGTGTTACACACTGGAATCATCCGAATTTTTATGCATATTTTGCAATTACCGGTACAAAACCGGGAATCCTGGGTGAGATCCTTTCCCAGACCTTGAATATCAACGGTATGCTGTGGAAAACATGCCCTTCTTCGACCGAACTTGAAGAGGTGGTTGTCAACTGGGCAAAAAAGCTGATGAATATCCCGGAAGAGTTCTTCGGATTGATAGTAGATACTGCTTCAGTTTCTACGCTGAATGCTATTGTTGCCGCACGTGAAAACTGCAGAGATCTGAATGTCCGTGTTAAAGGTTTTTCATCAATCGATAATACCAGACTGAGGTTATACTGCTCTGATCAGACACATTCATCGATCGATAAAGCAGCGATAATTTCCGGAATTGGCCTGGAAAATGTCTGCAAGATCGAAACGGAGGACAATTTCAGAATGATACCTGAAAAGTTTGAAGAGAGGATCAAAACAGATATCGGAAGCGGGTACCGGCCCTTTGCGGCGGTTGCAACTATCGGGACAACTTCAACAACAGGTGTCGATCCGGTCCCTGAGATCGGGAAAATATGCAGGAAATATGACATATGGCTTCATGTTGACGGAGCTTATGCCGGAACTGCATCAATAATTCCTGAATTCAAATATCTTATGGACGGATTCGAAAATGTGGATTCATATGTATTTAATCCGCATAAGTGGCTGGGTGTGCCGTTTGATGCAAGCCTGCTGTATGTAAGGAATGAGGACATCCTGAAAAAGGCTTTCAGTATAATACCGGAATACCTCACTACTGCAGAATCCGGAACTGTCACCGATTACATGAATTACGGACCCCAGTTAGGGAGAAGGTTCAGGGCAATAAAACTGTGGTTTGTTCTAAGATATTTCGGCAAAAACGGCATAATCAGCCGTCTTCGCGGGCATATCCGATTTGCACAATTATTCAAATCAAAAGTGGAACACTCTGTTGATTTTGAGATCATGGCGCCTGTTCCCTTCAGCGTTATCTGTTTCCGGCTCAATCCTTCCGGAAAAAATCTGAATGAAGAAGAGATCGAAAAAATTAACACAAAATTGATGAATGAAGTAAATAAAACGGGGAAGATATATATATCGCATTCAAAATTAAAAGGGAAATACACACTAAGATTTGCCATCGGCAACTTCAAGACTACAGAAAATGATGTTATTTCTGCATGGGACCTTATTGAAAAAACAGCCATGGAGTTATAACTATTATAAGATGATTTCGTATGAACATATAATATTGATAATCTAAAACTCAGGAGACAGCATGTACGTTACTTTTTATGGAGCTACGAGAGAAGTTACAGGATCAATGCATATGATAACTACTGGCAAAGACCGCCTGCTTCTTGACTGCGGAATGTTCCAGGGAAGAAGAAAGGAAAGTGACCGAAAAAACCGTGTACTGCCTTTTGATCCGAAAATTGTCACCAATACCATAATATCACATGCACATATAGACCATTCGGGCAGGGTGCCGCTTATCGTAAAAAACGGATACAGCGGAAGAGTGGTATGCACAAGAGCAACATCGGATGTCTGCCACTATCTTCTGATGGACAGCGCTCATATTCAGGAATCGGATGCACGATACCTCAATTACAAGGCTGCCCGTGGATTTTTGTATGATACAAGATCCGGATCCGGTTCCAGATCCCTTACTAAACGTACAGTAAATGATATCAAGAAAATGCTGAAGAAAGGCCCTCATGAGATAAACACCGAAGCTATCGCCGAACTTCAGGATAAATACAGCCTCAAAAAGGTCTCTCCCCTGTACACAAAGGAGGATGCTGAAGACGCATTAGGATATTTAGATGGCTACCCATTTAAATATTCTGTGACTGTTGGTTCCGGAGCGACCTGTAAGTTTTATATTGCAGGACATATTCTCGGTTCTGCGATCACGGTGCTGACGATAGAGGAAAAAGGCAGATTTTATAAAATTATGTATACTGGAGATCTCGGACGGTTCGATAAACCCATTATACAGGATCCAACACTTGAATTTGAGGATGAGGATAAGGAAATAGACCTGATGCTCTGTGAGAGTACTTACGGTGACAGGGATCATGAACCTGTACAGGATATGTCTGATAAACTAAAGGAAGTTATAACCAGAACAGTAGAAAGGGGCGGTTCCGTACTGATCCCTTCATTTGCATTCGGAAGGACCCAGGAACTGATCTATGTTATTCATAAACTCTATGATGAAGGTGCCGTACCTAAGATACCTATATATATTGACAGCCCGCTTGCAATAAAACTCACTAAGGTTTTCGCAGAACACCCGGAATCTTATGACAGAGACACGCATTCGACTTTTCTTGAGAAAGGCGAGAATCCATTTGACTTCAAACATCTCGATTTTGTAAATTCCGTACAAGAATCAATGGCATTGATGCGCGAGACACAACCGCATATTGTTCTCTCCGCCTCGGGTATGTGTGAAGCAGGAAGGATACTCCACCATCTCCGTTATAAAATCCACAATCCAAATAACACTATTCTGCTGGTTGGATACATGGCACAAAATACACTTGGCAGAAAGATCGAAGATATGGGTATGGAATACATGGCGGCAGGTAAGACCGGACCAGCACCGGAAGTAAAGATACTGGGAAAAGTCTATCCGCTGACAGCAGATGTGGTTAAGCTCGGAGGATTTTCCGGGCACGGTGACAGGAATGAGATCATCAAAGTACTGACCGAATCGAATCTGAAGATAAAAAAGATTGCTGTTATACATGGTGAAGAAGACCAGTCGGAAGCATTTGCACAAAGACTGACCGAAAAGGGTTTCAACGCCTTCGTCCCGTACAAAGGTGAAAGCGTCATGGTGGATTGATTAATAATCATTCGTTTAAACAAAATAAATATTATATTGACCTGAATTTATAGCAGGAAAAACTACATTCATAACGAATTATTCTGTAATTTTTCCAATATTTAAGCTTAATTTGTGATGCAGAGCAACACAATAAATTATTTATTGACAATACAAAACAAATTTATTATATATGAAATGGATCGCAATTAGATAAATAATATATTTTGCGATACATTTTTTGCAATGGCAATAATTTGCATTAGAACTGTACTTTGCGTGTGATAAGAGTTTAATCTGGTTACTGAAACTCTTATTCAGCTGTTTTTTGTTCAATGTATTTTTAATGGCCCTGTCTCTCATTGCCATTACTAATAAACTGAATATTAACCAGCGTAGGAGGTAGTTATGTTTAAATGCAAGAATATTTGCCTTTTTTTTGTGGTATTTCTTTTAGCTCTGCGTTTGAATGCATCTGCAAATGCCCAAATTGTCGGCCCAACAGTGGTCACTGTGGGAGAAACAGTAACCTATACAAATGCTACTAATTTTATCTATCTAAAGTGGGGTTGGGATGTTTTTATGTGGGAACCCCAGTTTATCTGGTATTCTGTAAATAACCGGGGGCAGCCTCCGGACCAGGTATCACCTTTTACTTATACTTTTGAATTTCCCGGTATTTATGAGGTCTATTTAACAGCCAGCGGCGGAGACGGGCCATGGTTAAACGAGTGGATAATCGTTACTGTGGTTGAAGATGAATCCCAGACATCACCTGAGGAACAAATAGAATCAGTTGTGGAAGAAGTCAGTAACATTATAAACGAACCGGGAGTAAAATTATCAAAGGGAAATGTCAAAGCATTAACATCGAAGCTTACAAATGCGATCGAATCGATCGAGGATGAAGAAATAGCTGATGCGATCGACCAATTAGGAGCATTTATCAATCAGGTTGAAGCAATGATAAGATCCCGAAGATTACCCCCCGGGACAGGGTATCAATTGATTGAAGAAGTTCAGGAAATTATTGATAATTTAGGATCTTAAAATTAGTTGATACCAATATTCTTTAAATAAACGATTAATATGAACCGGCTGGTCCTAACAAGACCAGCCGGTTTTTTTAAGACAGACACGAATGTCTGTCCTACTAATTAATACACATATTAATATACTTAT
>JBHPLC010000132.1:0-4165 GCA_042564455.1 Candidatus Zhuqueibacterota bacterium
AAATGCTTATCGAGTAATCAGTTGAATTATCCAGAGTTGAGCTGAATTTTTCATTTATATTATGATAGTCTGCATCGAGTTTGTTAAAGGAGGCCGAAACAGAGAAAAAATCGGATAAACCTATACTAATTGAACTTCTAAGAGCTTTTCCAGATGAGCGGTCCACTTCGCTTACCCTTAATTCATCTATCCAAATAAAACCTGACAACGGAAAAATATCCATGTTTTTAACACCAATAGTCAGGCGTCTTATTTTAGTCAATGACGGGGAACCTACGATTTTCCATTTTTCACCACTTTCGAGTTCTTTATACCCATCACCAAACGGGGGTTTGATCTGCGGAATCTCCCACATGTCAATATTTATTTCATTTCTTTCATCCCAACCGGGATATATTGGTTTCCTGACTTCATAATAATTCTTTACATTTTCACCGAACTGAAAGACAAATTCAACCAAAGACGAGTCTCCTGCGGCGACTGTTGGTCCTCCGTATACATACATTCTCAGTTTTCGATAATGGATCAGGTCTTTATCGCGAAAAAATGCGGTGTGCATTGCTGCTGTGTGTCCGGCGGGAACATCAGTAAATTTCAGTGAAAGTGACTGTTCTCTTGATCTTACCTGTGTTATTCTGTCAAGTTTTCCTAAAACACCGGGAGGACTGTGATATATTCCGATATCATCTTCCGTGTTAACTACTTCCACGACAACCTGCGAATCTTTCTTAGTATAATTAAACTGAGTTACTAATGAGTCATCTGCAGCGATTCCAAGTTCTTTCCAGGCATTTCCTACTAAATTGAAGTTATAAATACTGATTTGCTGATTTGTTTCATTTCCTTCATATTTAGGAAGATCAGTGATCCAGATTCTTGCAAATTCGATTCTTGCCCAATCAGGAGTACCGATTTCAATAAATTCCGAAAGCGGTATTCTGTAGAACTTCCATCCTTTACCATTGTCACTAACCTGATATTCACTGTTAATCATATCAATGTGAACCTGAAAATAATCATTAACCAGATCGAGGCTTCCGTCACTGTCAATATCTTCTGTGTCGGGCCGTCTTGATCTGTCAATTTTGTCTCCTGTTCCATTACCTCTGGTTCCATTTATACGGTCGTAAATATCACTGCCAGTTTCACCTTCTCTAAAATACCAGTCATCATCCCAAAGTTTATCCGGATTTTCTTTATTCCATGTGTACCATAAACCAACATCTTCATCATCTTCCAGCAAACCGTTCTTTAAGGGCGAAAAAATACCATCCTCGGAATCAAGTTTTTCATTAGGCACTGCATCTTCACTGATTATACCTAAATCGACATGTACTACTCCCTGATCACCTTTTGCCCAGAATTCCAGGAATTTGGCTTCTGTCTGGTTAAAATAGAAAGAATCCATCCATTTCATTACACCGCCCCAATGGTCGGACGGGAAAAAACCTCTGCTGTCATCGATAAAGCGAAATCTCAGCACATTAACTCTGTTCTGAGTTCTGTCGTTTGTTTCTTTTTCCGGAAATATCTCTTTTATGTCTACCTGTCCAACAGGATTAAACCATAACATTTTTGCTCTGTTGAAGTGAAGATATTTAGTTTCAATTCCTGTAAAAGCGTCTTTATAAATCGGTTCACTTGAAATAGTATATTCTTTTCTTTCGACTCCGATATAAGTAGTTCTTTTACTGCCTTCAAAATTATCCAGGTCAGCAACTCCATTAGGATCACCTGTTCCGGAATTATTCAAAGTATTTGGATTAGGCAGCGTCTGTGCAAACTCACCTTCTAATGAAATTCGGGATGGATAGGTCGCCTCAACAAAGGGTATTTTATCGATTAATGATGTCAGGAGGTCCGAGTTAAAATTGTATTGTCCGTTAACATCCCAGACGAAATTCTGCTTTGGCTCCTGTCCGAGGTTCACCCTGGTTTCAATAATACGTTCATTCAGGAAGAGTGCAGTACCGCTAAAGAATCCATCTTCTCCCAATGCATAACGCAAGTTTGTACCGTAAAGCGTTTTCTTATCGAGCTGAACAAATTCTGTGCTTTCGTAACTAACCTCGATTATTGCCCCATCGGCTAATGCGTCCTGACGCATAACCGTCAGGTTACCGAAATCATAATCCAGGATATAATCTACACCGCTTATAAGAAGCTGTCCATTAAACAATATCTCTTCACTCTGTGGAATAATATTCATTCCCAGATCAAATGAAGCCTTTTTTTGGGAGGAGGTTATTTCAAAATCGAAGAATGTCTTATAATCAGCCGGATTATTAAACAACCTGTCATACATATCCGAATTTCTCAGATTTTCATTAAGGTCTGACTGTTGTTTGGTAAAAGGATCCAAACCGCCAAGCGGATCAAAGGGCCGTTTCCCCGGCATTATAAGATGTCCTCTATTCCAATCGAATAATACTGCATTATCAACATCAATCGTTCCATCACTGACAGGATTTCCACTCACGTCAATTCTGTCCAGCCCAAATATTTCAAGATAGTTTTTTCCGGATTCAGTATCTATAGGATCTCTGTTTGAATTATTTCTTACCACCTGCAAATCGAAACCTTCCTTGGTTACTCTTCCGGGCACACCTATTGAGTAGACATTTCTCCATTCGAGAGTCCATGTTGAATCCGAAGGTGTAGGACTTTCGGTGTGGATCAGTTTAAGTATAAATCTTCCTTCAGGATCATCAGGTGGATTAAAATCCCCCACCGAATCTCCTGATACGGTTTTATATGCAACAGCGATAACCTCGTTTCGGGAGGGCTGATTAAGTACAATATACCCAAGGTCTTTCTGAAGAGTATAATCTCTGTTCGGAATCATTTCAACAAAATATCTCTTTCTGGTATTTCTGTCGCTTGCTATCAATGAGTCTTCCGGAGAAATGCTTTTCGGATCCCAGACTGCCCAGGCCTCTTTGGCCTCAGGATTAATATTTGAATTTGATTCTGATTTCCATAGTTTTAATTCGGTAATTTCATTTTCCTGAATATTGATCAGCAATCCCTGATCGCTGAAGCCGTACGAATCTCTATATTGTGTGTCTATAAAATAATACATACCACGTATGTAATTTGTATCATGAATTATTGTTTTCTGGGTTCTTGAACCTCCTTTAAGGATTATCGATTTTTTCTGACCTTTTTCAAGACTTGCGATTGAGGTCATCTCAATAGGTCCGATCGTATTGACAAATTTAAATCCAAATAATCCTCTATTCTGAGTATTGAATGAAACAAACTGCGTTGCCGGTAGAGATAAAGAAACATTTCCCGCTTCAATTGACTTGAATATTTCATCTTCTTCACCTGTATATTTGATCTTGATATTATTTTCAAGGTCAATTTTTCTCTCGGAATTCTGGTCAACAAATATTTGAATTTTTTCACCAACCGTACCTGTTATCTGGAAATTTTGAGTTTGTTGAAGTCTGAAGGTATAATCTGACCCTCTGAACTGATCACGCACTTCGCTTCTGTCTGTGTGTTCAAGGTTACCGTTTATATTTACTGAACCATTTACAATTAAACCTATTGATTCCCCGCCTATTATTCTACTCAACCTTTCACTTCCGAGCCTTATTGGAACCTGTATTTGAAGTCCTCTGGGGGCTCTTTCCTGAGATCCATATCTATTCAAATCACTTAGTGTAGCATTATACCATGATTTTTTAACAATTTCATTGCGTTTCCAGTTAAACAGAGAATCCGGTTCAACATAGAGAGGAATTCTGTCAACTGAATTTAGATATTTTTCCGTAATAACATACCTATTAGAGACAGTATCACGTTCAACAGTACGAATAGTATTTTGGATTCTGGATTGTCTCAGGCGATTTAAATGGTCTCTGAGTGCCAATGGAATCCGGCCGTAGTAACCTGGTCCCAAACCAGTTGCGGAGTACTCTGCCTGGCTATAATTAACTGAATTTATTAGAGGGGGAGTTATTTTCAAACCGATCTGAGCAAACAGAACGGTAGGCAATAATGCAGAAAACAAAATAGCAATTACAGCAATAAAAAAGCTGCGTGCAGTAGTATTAAGCATAAGAGACATAGATCCGGTACTATTAACTTTTTGACATACTATATCTTTTGATCCGTCTAAAAACGGAACACAAAACAATAATAATTGAAAATTAAT
>JBHPLC010000133.1:0-4131 GCA_042564455.1 Candidatus Zhuqueibacterota bacterium
AGACTTCCAAGTTTCTCAAAAGAAGTATATTTAAGAAAGCGCGCCGGAATGATCCTATCCGTATCAATATCATTTCCCGGTAAAGGGATTACTTTTCCGGTTATCTTTGTGATCTTAATGTTTTCTGACATCACATATTTCTCCTTCTATTGCCGCTGCTGCCGCCATTGCCGGGCTCAAAAGTATTGTTCGTCCCTGCGGAGAGCCCTGACGGCCGATAAAATTTCTGTTTGAGGTGGAAGCACATAATTCATTTCCGGTAAGTTTGTCCGGATTCATGGCAAGGCACATCGAACATCCCGGCTCTCTCCATTCAAATCCCGCATCGATAAAAATATGATCGAGCCCTTCTTTTTCAGCCTGTTCCCTGACTAATTTTGAACCGGGCACTGCCAGTGCATTTACATTATCTGCAATTTTGTGGTCTTTTAATATATCTGCCGCCTCTCTTAAATCGGATATTCTGCCGTTTGTACAAGATCCGATAAATATTTTATCAATTTTTGTTCCCCTTATTTGCTGATCCTCAGAGAATCCCATATAATCATAAGCCAGTCGGGCAGCATCCCTATCGGTTCCGTTAAACTCGTCGATCTTCGGAATCCGGTCGTTTATTCCGACAGATTGTCCCGGATTTATACCCCAGGTGACCATGGGCACAACTTCACCGGCATTTATCTCAACTTCATCATCATATTCTGAATCAGCGTCTGAGGTAACTGACTGCCAGTATTTAACCGCCTTATCAAATTCTCTGGGAGCAAATTTTCTGTCTTTGAGATAATCAAATGTTACACGGTCGGGATTAATATATCCGAAACGTGCACCGCCCTCTATACTCATATTGCATACGGTCATTCTCTCATCCATAGAAAAACGACTGATAACTTCACCAGAAAACTCATAAGCATAACCTGCTCCCCCTTTTACTCCGAGTTTTTGGATAATGAACAGAATAAGGTCCTTCGCTGAAACACCACGATCTAATTCTCCTGAGATATTGATTTTTCTGACTTTCGGTTTTTTGATTGCCAGGGTTTGGGTGGCAAGTACATCCCTGACCTGTGAAGTACCTATCCCGAAAGCTATTGAACCGAACGCTCCATGTGTCGAAGTATGTGAGTCCCCGCATGTGATTGTCATACCCGGCTGGGTCAATCCAAGCTCAGGTCCGATTACATGAACAATTCCATAGTTGCTGCTCCCCAAGTGGAAAAAACTGATATTATTTTCTTTTGTATTGGTTTCCATAGCAGTGATCAATTCTTCAGCAAGCGGATCCTCAAAAGGGCGCTGAACATTTTTTGTCGGGACAATATGATCCACTGCAGCAAACGTCCTGTCAGGAAACATTACTTTCAGACCTCTTTCTCTAAGCATGTGAAATGCCTGTGGCGATGTCACCTCATGTATATAATGAAGACCGATAAATAACTGAGTCTGTCCGGAATCAAGTTCCTTGACCGTATGCATCTGCCATATTTTGTTAAACAGATTCTCTCCCATTGATAAAACTCCGGTAATAATTATAGTGTCAGTATTGTCTGCTCATTTATATCATAATCATAAGAACCTTTAAAAGACTGATTTCTGTTGATTGCATATTCAGCAGCATTGATCAGGTCGTCAATTTTTATTGATTTTTTCAGATCGGAAATTGCCATAATTTTATTGTATGCAATTTCGATCTTCTCTTTTGAAAGAATATATCCCAATTCTTTTAGTTCTACACTTAAAGCATGTTTGCCTGAGTGCTTTCCGATCACGATATTATTGCTCTTTTTACCAACAGCCTGAGGAGTGATTATTTCATAAGTCAATGGATTCTTCAGAACACCGTCCTGATGGATCCCTGCTTCATGAGCAAAAGCATTTTTGCCTACAATTGCTTTATTCGGCTGAACATCAATACCTGTGATCTTTGTTAATAACCTGCTTGACGGATACAGCTGTTTTGTGTTTATTCCGGTATAGTATTCAATTGACTGTTGTCTTGTTTTCAGCAGCATAACCATTTCTTCAAGTGAGGCGTTCCCTGCACGTTCACCTATACCGTTGATTGTACACTCGACCTGGTTGGCGCCGTTTAGTATCCCTGCATAACTATTTGCCACTGCCATTCCCAGATCATTATGACAATGGATGCTTACATCCGTTTTTTCTATATCTTTAACATTTTCATATATATATTTTACGAGTTTCCCGAATTCTTCCGGCAGACTATAGCCGACCGTGTCCGGGATATTTATAACATTTGCACCGGATTCAACAGCAAGGTTTAATACTTCAACAAGAAAATCCCTGTCGCTTCTTGATGCATCCTCTGCCGAGAATTCGACATCCCTGCAGAGGCTTTTTGAATACTTAACAGCTTTTTCTACGTCCTTGAGCACTTCGCTTCGGTCTTTCTTTAGCTTATATTTAAGGTGTAGATCAGAGGTGGCTATGAATGTGTGTATCCTGGACATTTTTGCATGCTGCAGGGCTTCCCATGCTCTGTCAATATCTTTTACAGATGCCCGGCATAATCCGGCAACAATACACTTTTCAATAACTTTTGATATTTCTTTGACCGCATTATAATCGCCGTCTGAGGCAATAGGGAATCCGGCTTCGATTACTTCAACATTCAGCTTCTCAAGCTGGAGAGCCATCCGGATCTTTTCTTCCAAATGCATACTAAAGCCCGGTGATTGTTCACCGTCCCTTAATGTCGTATCAAAGACCTTAATTCGCTTTTTCATGTGCCACCTCTATTTAAATCTGATTTTTATTGTTGAAACAACTTGTTTTCTAAATTACAGCTGTTACTTTATTGAGTTTTCTGCTTTTCTCACTCGACTTAAGCAGATAATATGAATAACCGTCCGTCAGAGCCTGCCAGCTTGCCTCGATTATATTTCCTGATACTCCGACTGTACCGTATTTCAGATCTTCCGAACTAAAATCGATCAAAACTCTGACCTGAGCCTTGGTGCCGTCATTTTTATTCAGTACTCTGACCTTGTAATCCGACAGACTGAGTTTTTTAACTTCGGGATAAAAACTTGTCAGGGCTTTTCTCAAAGCCTCATCCAATGCATGCACAGGACCTTTTCCCTCACATGCGATATGCTCCTTAAGACCGTCAACTTTTAATCTTATCGTTGCTTCGGATCGCGGAATTCCCTTTTTGTCTTTTTCTATCAGTATCCTGAATCCGCCCAGTTCGAAAAACTCATTCCATTCACCTGTAGTTTTTTTGATCAGTAATTCAAATGAACCTTCAGCAGCTTCGAACTGAAATCCTGATTTTTCCAGGATCTTGAGCTCATTTACAATTTCAGGTATCTTTTCTTTGTTTTTATTGAGATCAATTTCCATCTCTTCCGCTTTATAAAGAATATTGCTTTTACCGGAAAGATCGGAAACAAGCACCCGTCTTTTATTTCCCACAGACTCAGGCTTAATATGTTCGTATGTGACCGGATCTTTCATTACTGCATTGACATGAATACCGCCTTTATGGGCAAAAGAGCTTCGTCCGACAAAAGGAAAATTCGCCTGATGAGAACGGTTGGCAATTTCACTGACAAAATGAGATAATGCAGTCAGATGATTAGCAGAATCATCAGGGATACAGTCATAATTCATTTTTATCTGAAGGTTTGGAATAACGGAACATAAATTTGCATTACCGCATCTTTCTCCATAACCGTTTATAGTTCCCTGAACATGTTCAACACCGTTTTCAACTGCCGCCAGCGTGTTTGCCACTGCTAATTCAGAATCATTGTGTGTATGAATTCCTAACGGGATAGAAACTTTCTCTCTGACAATACTGATGATTTCCCCGATCTCCCATGGGAAACTTCCACCGTTTGTATCACATAAAACGATAACATCAGCCCCTCCGTTTTCCGCAGCTTTCAGTGACTGAAGGGCATATGAGGGATCGGATTTGTATCCGTCAAAAAAATGTTCCGCATCATAAACAACTTCTTTCCCGTTTCTTTTCGCGTAATCAACCGATTCACCGATCATGCTGATATTCTCTTCTGGTGTAATTCTTAATGCATTCTCAACATGTAAAAGCCAGGATTTTCCAAAAATTGAAACAGCAGGAGTCTCCGCAGCGATCAATTCAGTCAG
>JBHPLC010000134.1:0-4039 GCA_042564455.1 Candidatus Zhuqueibacterota bacterium
ACGGAAAATATTTATGTTATGCGGCCTTATCCGATGAAAGACATATGCTATATCTCCATGAAATGGCTCAATACGAAGCAATACTACTTGATGGGACAGAACGCGCACAGCAGCCATTTTTTTCTCCCAACAGCAAACAATTAGGTTTTTATACGGGCTCCGAAATAAAAACATTGGAACTACCCTCTGGAAAACCACAGACAATTCATAAACTCAACGAGAATGTTGGTGGATTAAGCTGGGGAGATGACAATACTATAGTCTATGGAGGGATAAAAGGTTTAAAACAGATAAATGCATTCGGAGGTGTTCCCAGAAATATAACTGAATCAGATCAGGCGAAAGGTGAAAATGCTCATAGATGGCCAGAGATGCTTCCAGGTAGTAAAGCAGTATTATTTACTATAGCCAGAGGTCCTTTGGACAATGCAGATATAGCAATGTTCAATTTTGAAACTGAAAAAACTCAAATATTAATAAAAAGAGGGACATTCCCCCGCTACTCACCAACTGGTCATATATATTTTTATAGAAATGGCCGGATTATGGCAATGCAGTTTGAATTAGAAAAGCTATCCATTGTCGGCAACGAGATACAAATAATCGATGGTCTTATTGCAAGTTCATCCGGTGCGGTGCAATATAGTTTTTCCAACAATGGTTACCTTCATTACATTGATTCAAGAGATTTAGGTTCTGATGAAAGAACTGTTCTATGGATAGATCGAAATGGGAATGAATCACAAGTATTAAATGAAAAACGCAGCTTTAGATACCCACGTCTTTCGCCTGATGGTAGAAAGATTGCCGCAAATGTAATTAATGAAAGCAATTATGAAATTTGGATTTATGATATACAACGTAATACATCAATACCCTTTAATACAGAAGGAACTTTAAATCAATGTCCGAGATGGACTCCTGATGGCAAATGGTTAACATTTAGTTCTAATATGGAGGGGATTAGAAATATATATATGAAACGTACTGATGGCATCGGTGAAGCAATTAGATTATTCCCGAGAGATTACCTGCAATATGGTGGTTCATGGTCAGAGGATGGGAATTTGTTTGCATTTTATGAATTGCATCCTGTTACCAATAGAGATATCTGGGTATACGATTTCCATGACAGTACAATTTCTCCTCTGGTTAATACTCATTTCGAGGAAAGGGCTCCTGCAGTTTCACCAAGAGGCGATTTGATTGCTTATGTCTCCAATTCATCAGGTATCAATGCAGTATATGTGATGCAATATCCAGGTCCAGGTCCAGAATTTCCGGTATCAACTCAAAGTGGAACGGAACCTGTCTGGGCACCTAACGGAGAGAAACTATATTACAGAAATAGAAATAAAATGATGCAGGTCAGTGTAATAAGAGAACCATCACTGGATTTTGGAATTCCGGAACAGCTCTTTGAAAAACAATTTATACAATCTTTAGCTAGCCCTGAATATGAAATTTATCCCGATGACAACAGGTTTTTAATGATAAAGAATCGTGAAGGATTGACACTTGGCAAGATTAACATAGTTGTCAACTGGTTCGAGGAGCTGAAGGAAAAGTTCAAAGACGAGAACAAATAAGATTTCAAAAGATATTATAAATTTATACAAATAACAATGAAACATATGAGGTAGATCATGGGAGTAAAAGAGAAAATTGTCGGAGATGCAGCGGTACTCACATTAAGCGGAAAGCTTATGGGGGGCAATGAGACTAACGAAGTTCATGACAAGGTAAAAAGTCTTATCGCCGATGATGTCCGCAAAGTAGTCATCGACCTGTCTAAAGTCAAATGGGTGAACAGCAGAGGGCTTGGTATGCTGATGGCATGTTTTTCATCATTGGCACAGGCTAAGGGTGATCTTAAACTGGCCGGGACAACGGAAAAAGTTAAAAGCCTTCTTATGATTACACAGATCATCGCATTCTTCGAAAATTATGAGACTACCGATAGAGCACTGGCTGCTTTTAAAAAGAAGTGAGAATTTTGCAGGCTTAAATTAAGATTAGTGGGGAAGTAAATGGTTAACCACCGGAAAACTGTCCATACCGTAATACGGGTCGGTGACGATGGATTAGTCTCGCCACAGCCTTATTCAATATTAATAAGGTAATTTTATGATCGGTCAAACAATATCACATTATAAAATTTTAGAGAAACTCGGCGAAGGCGGAATGGGTGTGGTGTATAAGGCAGAGGACACCAAGCTCAAGCGCACTGTTGCTCTTAAGTTCCTTGTTTCGGATCTGATGCGGGATCCTGACGCAAAAAAGCAGCTGATCACTGAGGCTCGCGCAGCTTCTGCACTGGATCATCCGAATATCTGCACAATCTACGAAGTGAACGAAACCGAAAATGTTCGCCCGGGGAAACGTGACAAATATACATATATTTCCATGGCTTATTATGACGGCGAAACGCTCAGAGAGAAGATCGAATCGGGTTCACTGAGTTTCAATGAAATTATTATTATTGTTAAACAGATCGCAGAAGGACTGAAAGAAGCACATGCGAAAGGCATTATTCACTGCGACATCAAACCTGCCAATATTATGATCACGGATGAGGGCCGGATCAAGATCATGGATTTCGGTCTTGCAAAGGCTGTAAAAGACACTACAGTTTCTGAAAAAGGTACAACAAAGGGAACAATAACATATATGTCTCCTGAACAGGTTAGGGGTGAAGAAATAGATCACCGGTCAGATATCTGGTCTCTGGGTGTAATGTTTTATGAAATGCTTACAGGGGAATTACCTTTTAAAGGAGAGTACAAATCGGCGATCTTTTATTCTATTTTAAACAATGAGCCTCTTCCAATTACATCCCGCCGTATTGGGATCCCGGAAGAATTAAAAGGAATTTTAGGCAAACTGTTAGCAAAAGATCCCGGCTCAAGGTACCAGCATATTGATGAACTGCCGGTTGACCTGGGCATTGTTGAGACAACCATCTCAGACACAACAAGAAGCACAAAAACACTTTCTACATTTGATAAACCAAAACAAAAATCCTTATTCCGCGGAGTATTTACTCTCTTATTCAGTTTAGTCATAATCGTATTGGCAATTGTTCTTTTTAATCGCACCGGGGAAGAAAATATTCCGGAATCCAATAGTCTCAAACTTACTAAAACAATGGAATTGGAAATAAATAATCAGGATATTTCCATTGCTCTTTCACCGGACGGCAGATATCTGGTGTTTTCCGCTATCTGCAGTGGAATCAGGCAGCTCTGTCTGCATGAAATCGGTTCAAGTGAGGAAACATCAAAACCAATAAAAGGCACAGAAAATGGAAAAAACCCCTTTATTTCCGATAATGGTGAGTGGCTTGGTTTTTTTGTCGACGATAAGATGAAAAAAGTAAAGATCAACAGTGAAAATGAGCCGGAGACTATTTGTACAGTACGTCCCACATCAAAAGGTGCATATTGGGATCAGGCTGGGATGATCATTTTTGCTCCTACTGACGAAGACGGCCTTTATAGAATTTCATCCGATATAGTATCAACACAATCATACAGGATAATCGCTGAACAGGTAACTTTTCCCGATAGTAGAAAATCGGAACATGCTCATATGTGGCCGCAGATGCTTCCAGACAGCACTTCTGTATTATATATTGTCAAAAAAAGTGAGGCATATGAGGCCATTTATCAGAACTCACACATAGCGGTTGAAAATCTCGAAAATCAAAACCGTTATAAAAATTTAAGTATTTTAGAGATTCCTTATGCCCGTTATATAGCTGAAACTAAATACCTTATATATTATGATGAAGGCCAGTTTAAAGCATATTACTTCGATCCGGACAATATTGAAGATGAAAAGCTGCTTGATCATGAAAGTAATGTCTATGTAAATACGGTTGATGGCGTCGCTCAATTCGCTGTTTCAGACACTGGAAGCATCTTTTATGTCCCAGAGGATTACAAACTCGGTCCTTTTTACGGTATGATCTGGAAAGACAGGAATTACAGGGAGGAACCACTAAATTTTGTGCTTGATGATAAAAGAATTAATAATC
>JBHPLC010000135.1:0-4017 GCA_042564455.1 Candidatus Zhuqueibacterota bacterium
AATCCATGTCAAATTCTTTCATAGAATTGATATAGGTATATCAGTTAATTCCATATTCACGCGATCCTTATTTCATTATCTTCTATATAGATGAATCATTCAGCAGTTAATTATATTTTATAAAAGACTCCATCTTACGTAAATCAAAAGGAGGAATGGATATGTATAAACGATTATCCATTATCTGTGTTTTACTGTGTCTGCTGTTTTCATTTTCGGGAGTACAGGCTGACCCTGTTAAGTTTGCACGATACCCGAACAGCAGTCATGGTAAAATAGCTTTTACCTACCACGGTGATATCTGGATCGCACAGATCGACGGATCAAATCCAATACGCTTAACCGACCATATCGCAATGGATACTCATCCCCGTTTTTCTCCCGATGGGAATTGGATAGCTTTTAACAGCAACCGCATGGGTAACGGTGATGTATGGGTCATTCCGGTTACCGGAGGAGAACCTCGCCAGTTAACATTTCATACTACAGGCGACAATGTGCAGTATTGGACTCCTGACGGAAGCGGAGTAATTGTTTCAAGTTCGAGAAATGCACATTCCTGGGGAAGTCCTCTTTTCATTGTTCCTCTGGATGGAAGCATACCTGTAGCGATGGATATGGATTTCGGTTCAGCAGGTATGATCTCACAGGACGGATCAAAAGTCGCTTTTAACCGCTACAGTATCAGATACTGGCGGAAACATTATAAAGGAAATAATCAGACAGACGTCTGGGTGCAGGATCTGAACACAAAAGAGATAACACAGTTGACGGATATTGATACACAACAATTCCGGTCTCATGTACAGGATGCGTATCCGATGTGGGGTGCGGACGGGATGATATATTTTCTTTCTGAACGCAATGATATATTTAATATCTGGAAGGTCGCTCCAGACGGCGGTGAACCTGTTCAGGTGACTTCACACCGCAATGATGGTGTACAGTTTCCATCGATCAGCCCTGATGGCAAGATTATTACCTATGAAAATGAATTTGATCTCTGGAAACTCGAGATCCCGCAAGGAAGGCCGGAACGTATTACAATCGACATGTCATTTGATGTGAAAAGAACAATGGTTGAATATCTTTCATCTGACAGCAGGGCAGATGGTTTTACACCTTCACCCAATGGTGATTATGTTGCGGTGGATTTTCACGGAGAAATATACAAGGTGCCATCAGAACAGGGTGTTGGTGAGATGCTGCAGGTTACATCCTCGGGATGGCGGGAAAGATATCAGACCTTTTCACCTGATGGAAAATATATTGCTTATGTATCGGATGAATCGTTAGAAGAAGAGATCTGGCTGTTTGAGATCGCTACCGGGAATCGGACGAAACTCACCGAACATGAATCGACAAAAAGCAGGGTAGTCTGGTCTCAGGATTCAAAACAATTTGCGTATACAGCCGCAAACAGATTATTTGTGTATGATATGGATTCCGGCAGAAATTCAGAGCTGGCTTACAATCAGTCACGGGGATACTCCGTCAGAGAATTCTCTCAGGATGGAAAATGGCTCGTTTTATCTCATAGTGATCCGGATCAGAATTCAGAGGTTTACCTGTTTAATATAGCAGAACGGACAGAGTATAATATCTCCCAGAATCCTTTTCGGGATTCAGGAGGCGTTTTAACAAAGGATGGGAAAAATGTAATAATTACATCGAACCGAGATAACGGAACAAATCATATTTTTATTATACCTCTGCAGCAGGTAAAAGAGAATCCTAATGATCCGCTGGTCAAAGAACGATTGAAAAATGAGAAACCGGAAGAAGCGGAATTTGCGATAAATATCGATATAAACGGTATTGACAGACGAGCTGTACAACTTACCCGGGGAAGCAACAGTGCCGGTTCATTTTTTCTATCTGAAGATGGGAACACAATTTATTACACAAGCAGTGATGACCAGGGCCCCGGATTATTCTCTATGAATCTGGATGGATCCGATCAAAAGAAAGTAAGTGAAGGATCATTCTCCGGCCTTACACCAACTGCGGACAGAAAAATGGTATTTTACCGCCAGCAGAACGGCATATATAAAATGACTCTACCAAATAGAAACAAAGGACAGGTACAATTCACTTTAAGAGTGAAAGTTGACAAGCGGGCTGAATGGGAACAGGTTTTCGAAGAATCGTGGCGTGTTATGAAATACCGTTTTTACGATGAGAATATGCATGGTTATGACTGGGATGCCATCAAACGGGAGTATAAACCTTATCTGAAATATGTCGGGGAAAATCAGGATGTTTACGACCTGGCGAATGAAATGATAGGGGAATTGAACGCATCTCATACAGGTGTCAGCGGGCCAAGCGGAATAGAGGTTCCTTCTGCTTATACTACAAGACTGCTCGGTTTTGAAATGGAACCTGACCGCGGCAGCTATAAGATAACTCATATTTATTATGACGGACCTGCCGACAAAGAATGGATCGATCTGGACGAAGGTGAATATGTACATGCAATCGACGGAAAAGAGATCAAAGCCGGTGATAATTACTGGAAGATCCTCAATGAAAAAATTAATAACTTTGCCACTGTAACTGTTTCATCTTCTCCGCAAAAAGGAACTGATGCAAGAGATATCCGCATCGAAACTATTACGTCTCTCAGAAATATCAAATATGAAGAGTTTGTGAAAAAAAGCCGTGACTTTGTTGAAAAAGAATCAGACGGAAAGATCGCCTATGTACATATACGTTCTATGAATCAGGAATCCTTAAGACGTTTTGAGAATGAGATAGACAGGTTCTGGAATAAGGAAGGTATTATTATAGATATCCGGTATAATGGAGGCGGAAATATCGATGAGCCGCTCCTTGACATACTTGAACGCAAACCATACGCCTTCGTAAATTCCCGTTCAGGTGCACGAACATGGGGACGCAGGCACAGACAGACCATCGCAGGACCCAAGGTTATGATGGTCAATCAGAGATCGTTCTCGGATGCGGAAATGACACCGGCAGGATTTCGTGTTCTCGGTCTGGGCAGTATTGTCGGACACCCGACAGGTGCAGGTGTTATATGGACAGGCAGTTATACTCTGCTTAACGGCGGCAGGATCCGGACACCGGGTTCTCTTGCTGTTACATATGACCCGTCCAAACCAAATAAATACGGAATTAATCTTGAAAATTATGGTGTTCCGCCGGATGTCTTCGTTGAAAATACCCCTGTGGATGAATTAACGGGATATGACAGGGAATTAAAAGCTGCTGTTGATGAAGCACTGCGCATGTTGAAAGAAGGCAAATGGTAGGATCCTGACGAAAAATCTGAATTTAATTATCCGCTGGCAAATGAATAAAGACATTTTATTTGCCAGCGGATGTTTGTTTAATTTATATAATTTATTTATATTATATCCACTTACATCTAAAATTTCATTTATTTCATTTAATGTTCTTGATAGGGATATTATGCCTGAAGAGATAAAATTCTGCTGTTCTGACTTACGGAATTTTGTTAACTATCTGAACACTCTGGATAATAATGCCGCAAAAAGGATAATTACTGAGTCTGAACAGGATAAATTCAAACCTTTTAAGGTATGTCCGTTCTGTATAAAAGATCTTTCATATATGCAAGTGAAACTCGACAAGTCAAAAACCTACAAGCTCGACTGGGATGAGAATCTCGGTATCGGCATCCCCTGGATAGATAATCAGCATAAAAAACTGCTCGAAAGGATAAATATCCTGATCAACGCGATAATCAAAGAAGACAGCTCGGATGAAGTGGGAAAATCGATAAGATTTATGCAGAATTACGTAAAAGCTCATTTCGGCACCGAAGAGGCTCTGATGCTGAAACACCAATACCCTAAACTTGATTTCCAGAGAAAACAGCACAAATATTTCATGAAAAGAATTGACGAATTCAGCCGGCAGCATGAATCTGCCGGAGCATCAAAAGATTTTATTGTTAACATATCCAGGGAATTGTGGAACTGGTTCAAAGGGCATATATTGAAAGCGGATAATGAATTCGGTGAGTTC
>JBHPLC010000136.1:0-3990 GCA_042564455.1 Candidatus Zhuqueibacterota bacterium
TTAATGAAAAAAGAGTATTAATGTGAAAAAATCGTTAGTAATTGTTGAGTCTCCTTCCAAAGCAAAAACCATAAATAAATTTCTTGGTAAGGATTTTACTGTTAAAGCCTCAGTTGGTCATATTAAAGACCTTCCACAAAAAGATCTTGGCGTTGATATAAAAAACAAATTCAAACCTAAGTATGTATCTATTACAAAACAGCGAAAAATTATCAGCGATCTCAAAAAATCTGCAGAAAAATGTTCCGGAATTTATATTGCGACAGACCCGGATCGCGAAGGGGAAGCAATAGCCTGGCATATTGCTAATGAAATAAGAAGCGTAAATAAGAACATCAGAAGGGCAATGTTTAATGAAATCACTCCTGATGCGGTTAGAAACTCCATTGAAAATCCGAAAGAAATAGACCTTCAAAAAGTGGATGCTCAGCAGGCCCGGCGTGTTCTTGACAGACTTGTTGGATACCAGGTCAGCCCTATCCTCTGGAAAACACTATACAGAGGCCCTCTTTCCGCAGGAAGAGTGCAGTCGGTTGCATTAAAACTAATCTGTGAAAGAGAAGTAGAACACATTAATTTCAAACCTGAGGAATATTGGTCCATTCATGTAGACCTGGAAACATCGGAAAAGGAATCAATTGAAGCAAAATTATCAAAATATAACAATAAAAAAGTTTCTATTCCCAATAAAGAAACTACCGATAAATATATTGAAGAGTTCAAATCAGAACAATTCACTATCGGAAGTATTGATAAAAAGAAAACTCGAAGAAATCCTTACCCGCCTTACATAACAAGTACACTTCAGCAGGATGCATCAACAAGGTTATATTTCCCACCTTCTAAAACAATGCTTATTGCACAGCAGCTTTATGAAGGGATCGAACTCGGGAAAAAAGGCAGTCTGTCTCTGATCACTTATATGCGTACGGACTCTAACAGGATGAGTTCTGCTGCTGTTGAAAATCTGCGGAATTTTATTCTCGAGATTTTCGGTAATGATTTTCTTCCGCCTAAACCAAGAAAATTTGCCGCAAAAAAGAAGGGGAAAATTCAGGACGCCCATGAATGTATAAGACCTACATATTTTGATCTTCCTCCGGATAAGATCAGTGAATTCCTTACAGGTGACCAGCTCAAACTTTATAAAATGATCTGGAACAGGGCTGTTGCAAGCCAGATGGAAAGTGCAGTCATCAATCAGACAAAAGTAAAAATATCTGCGGGCAAATACGAATTTCAGGCAAACGGCTCGGAGATGCTTTTTCCCGGATTTTTAAAATTATGGAAAGAGATAAAAGCAAATGATAATAATGCTGATGAAAGTCAAACACAAATACCGTCAGGCTTGAAAGAAAACACATTACTGAATCTACTTGAAATAAAACCGGACCAGCATTTTACAAAAGCACCGTCGAGGTACAGAGACAGTTCATTAGTAAAAGAACTGGACCAGCTTGGGATCGGAAGACCCTCTACTTATGCAACAATAATTAAAACTCTCGTTGACAGGTTATACATTACCCGGGAAAAGCGGACACTGTTCCCCACAGAACTCGGTGTAATAGTAAATAAAATTCTTATATCACAATTCCCCGATATTTTTAATACAAAATTCACTGCATCAATGGAAGATGAGCTTGACAGTGTCGAATCCGGTTCAAAAAACTATTTTGATGTGATTAATGGATTTTTTGAACCTTTTAACACCAGACTGGATAAAGTTTTAAGCGAAACAAAAACAATAAAAAAAGAGCTTGAAGAGAAAGCAGGGAAAAACTGCCCGCAATGCGATAATGAATTGATAATAAAATGGAGTAAAAACGGGCGATTCTATGCCTGTTCAGGTTTCCCGAAATGTAAATACACAGAACCAATTGAATCAGAAAATAAGCCCCAGGTAGAAACAACAGAACATATCTGCGAGGAATGCGGCAGCCCTATGGTCGTAAAATCCAGTCGCTATGGAAAATTTATAGCATGTTCTGCATATCCAAAGTGTAAAAATATACTAAAAAGCAAAACCGGTAAAAAATCCCCTCCCGAAAAAGCTGGATTTGAATGCGACAAATGTGGTAAAGACATGGTCATCAGGACTGGAAGAAACGGTAAATTCTACGCCTGTTCCGGTTATCCGAAATGTAAAAATACCAAGAAAATCGTTGATGAAGAAGATAACAAATAATAATATCTTTAAGATTTTTCTTGCATATCCATGAAAATTTTGATATCTATTTTAAATAAATATTAAATATTCTTCATTATATGGAACTATTTACCCAATAATTTCGTGATATTTAATAAGAGCTAAATTAATATGTTATACAAACAAAGGAGAGCCTATCTTGTAAAAAACTTCCAGTTCCATTAATTCGTATGCCCCAAATAATGCGGAAATGATAAGCTTTATGCTTATCTATTTTTTTCTAAAATTTTCCACTACAGATGTATAAAGGTTCGCAATTTGGATAATACTTTGCTGTCATATCACATAGAAAAATTCATCGTTTTCCTTCAAAAGGAAAAAGGCTGCTCCGGTTTTACAGTTGAATCATACAGGAATGATTTAAACCAATTCCAAAAATTTTTACCCGACTTTTCAATCAGTTCTATCAACTCTCATCACATCAGAAATTTTCTTGATTATTTATTTCAAAAGGACTATGCCAATACTACTTTGTCCAGAAAATTATCTTCGCTGCGGAGTTTTTTTCGTTATTGCATTAAACTTGGAATAATCAGCAGCGATCCGGTTCTGCCTGTTTCTAATCCAAAAAAGGACCGGATCTTGCCGCAGTTTCTCAGAAAAGAACAGCTTGTAAGTGAATTGACAGATGAAAAATTCTGCAATAATAAGAAAACAAACAAGCTTACAAGATCCAGGAATCTTGCAATTACCCGTTTGCTGTATTCTACCGGTATACGCCTCAGAGAATTAACCGGACTTGATTTAAAAGATATTCAGCTGGAATCCGGAACAATAAGGGTCTTTGGAAAAGGGAGTAAAGAGAGACTGGTCCCTATTGGTAATAAATGTATTGACAGTATAAAGAAGTACCTGAATTTTAGAATAGAAAAATTTGGTAAATTAGAGCACGAAAATCCTTTGTTTACCGGGCGCAGCCAAAAAAGAATCTCACCGCGTACAGTTCAGAAGATAGTTGCAGACAATCTGAACACGATCGGTGAAGGTATCAATGTACATCCTCATATGCTTCGGCATTCATTTGCCACACATTTGCTGGACAACGGAGCCGATCTAAAGTCTGTCCAGGAGCTTTTGGGTCATAAGAATTTATCAACAACTCAGATATATACGCATGTATCGATTGAAAAACTGCGTTCTGAGTATGCACAGGCACATCCCCGTGCTGCCGGAGATCTTAACTATGAAAAAATAAATGATGTCTAATTATCAGAAAGGAACTGCCATGTAGCATTATGCAAATATGATATAACACTGTGTCTCAAATTAAATTCACAAACTTTAATATGTGTTGGAGGAATTTATGCAAATTAACATTACAGCACGCCATTTCAAAGCCACAGACCGTTTGAAAATATTTGTTAATAATGAAATTCTAAAATTAGAAAAATTTTATAAGGGGATCATTGACTGCAACGTTGTTTTAGATTATATTAAGGCCGGACACTCAAAACATCTGGCCGAAATACATCTTAATGTATATGGCAATGTACTCTCATCATCTGTAATGTCCGACGATATGTTTAAATCTATAGACATGGCAATAGATAAATTAGAACGTAAACTGCAGAAATATAAGGCACGGCTTAGAGGTTTTAAGCACAAAAAGGCAGTAAATATTGTTACGGAAAGCGCTTATTCATTTGAGGAAGAATGAACAAAAATATTGATTTGATTGTTGAAGACCTTTATAATGATAATAAAAAAGAGTTAAAACTTAATTTATTAAACGGAAAAGAAGGTCTAAAAAAACCAATTAAAGATCCTGATCTTTGCAGGCCGGG
>JBHPLC010000137.1:0-3986 GCA_042564455.1 Candidatus Zhuqueibacterota bacterium
TAACTGTGGAGATCAGGTTATCAATCTCAAGAACTGGATTGTCACTGATGGTTCCGGAAAGGATAACATTATAGGGAAAAACCAGGGAACAAGCTTATTTCCCGGAGAATACGCATTAATTTTGGATCCGGATTATTTTCTCAATTCCTCTCTCTACGACTCACTGATACCGGAAAACACACTGATCCTGACCATCGGTAACAACACGTTCGGCTCAAGAGGATTCAGCAATTCCACAGCCGAAAGAATCTCTATTATCTCAGAAACAGGTGACACAGTTTCATCATACATATATACGACAGACAATTTAAACGGTCACTCCGATGAAAAAATGATCCCCGGCAGATCCGGAGAGTATGATCTCTGGGGAAACAGCAAAAAATTCAATGGAACACCGGGATTCAGAAACAGCATCACTCCTTTAGATCTTGACATCAGCATAAAATCTTTCGATCCGGTCCCGGAATACATACATTCAGGGGATGAAATAACACTCATTTCAAGTATTATAAATAATGGGATTATAACACCGTCTGAAATAAGATTCGAGATATTTTTTGACAAAACAAATGATAATATAATCCAATTTGATGAATTGATCGAACAGGTAAATCTTGATCCCGAGAAAATTTCCTGTTACAGAGATTCAATAACCATAAATACGGTCGTAACTATTGACATCTCCCAATTCCTTATTTTTCATGCTTTGATAATTTCTTCACAGGATGAAGATCCATTGAATGACACTCTTTCATGCGGTGTCAATGTCCTGACAGACAATAAACAGATAATTTTGACCGAAATAATGTCTAATCCTCTATCAGGAATGCCGGAATGGATCGAGATCTATAACCGGGGCAAAAGTGATGTAAATCTTAAGGAGTGGCATGTGAGGGATGCCTCGATATCCGATGGACGGACTATCACACAAAATGATGATTTTTTAGCTGCAGGCGAATATCTGATCTTATCTGATGATCCCACAGCCATCGAAGAATTCTACCCGTTTAATTTCAGATCGATTGAAATACCGGGTTTCCCGTCATTAAATAATGATGAAGATATCATTATTCTATCACAGCCTGACGGTATAATCTCTGATTCAGTCCATTATTCCGGTTCATTCGGATTCAACAAAGGTGTTTCGCTGGAGAAAATATCAATTGATTCATTTATTAACAGTTCGGTAAACTGGAGTCTTTCAACATCTTCGTTTGGAGCAACTCCGGGTCAGACAAACAGTCTGAATTATCATAATGCTTCAGACATAAAAGAAGGAATTAAGATCACGGTCGATCCAAATCCCTTTGTTTTACAGGAGAACAAAGATTGTGATATTACCATTAATACATCATTACCTCAATGCAATGCTTTAATAATGATATTTGACAGATATGGAAGAACTGTCAGAGATCTTGTAAAAGGTGAAAGCAGGGGAAGCAGTTTTTTGGTTGAGTGGGATGGTAAAAGCAATTCAGGTGAGCTGATGCCTACCGGGATATATATTATTTATGTAAGTATTAATTCGCTGACATCACAAGGAGCATTTGAAGAAAAAACTACAGTTGTTCTGGTAAATAATTGAGTAATATAACAAATGCAGGATATATTTTACTTCTTTGAGAAAACAAGAATTACTGCCCCTAATAACACGAAGAGTATATTACTCCCCCATGCTGCAAGGTGCGGAGGCAGTATCTCATTGTAACCAAAAGTGTTCATTATTGTCATAACAACATAATAAGAGAAACAAATAAATAAACCGATACCGAAACTTACTGTAATTCCGCCGCGCCAGTTTCTGGTGGCAAGAGGCAGCCCAAGCAGTACAACAATAAAGTTAGCAAAAGGAAAAGCAAATTTGCTGTAATAATCCACCAGCCAGTCCTGGTAGGGATTACCGTTCCTTTTAAGCTTTTCAATAAACTCATCCAATTCCTTATAATTCATTGTCTCCGGTTTGATCTGAAAAGAGATCAAATCACTTTCATTGAATGAAAAATCGGTTATCTTATGTTCTTTTAATTCCGTCACTTCTTCTTTTCCTGTAGAAAAATCTCTGATTTTTACATCCTTTAGTATCCAGTCGTCACCATCAGGCACTATTGTTTTTGCGCTGATCAGGCTTACAATCCGGTTTTCTCTCTGCTCCGTTATTTCAACATTTATCCCTCTTTTGTCGTTACCATTATAGTGTTCGATTGAAACATGCCTTGTTTCCGAATCCTGAAACACCAGTTTGTTCTGACTGTACCTGAAATTCTGGATATTTTTCTTGATCTCACTGCTCCAGAGGATATTTTTTTCCCTTTCATTCTCTGTCGCAATAATTTCACCGAACCAGAAAGCAAAAACGGATATTAACAAAGCAAACAACAAAACAGGTAATATAACCCGGTACAGGCTGATACCGGCAGATTTCAGGGCGGTCAGCTCACCATATTTTACATAGCTGCCCATTGTGAACAGTGATGACATTAACATGGAAATAGGCATGACCCACACAAGAAAAGTCGGGATGCTCAGCACATAATACTTATATATTGATCCCAACGCTGCCTGTCTGTCGAGAAAAGTGCTCATATTCTCAACAATATTTACTATTATGAAAATAACAAGGAATGCAAATGTGGTAATTGAAAACGTTGTGATATATCTCTTCAGGAAATATTTATCTATTATTCTGATCATATTGATCCGTAATACTCACTTATTTAATATTTTTCCGTTTAATTGGATTAAATTTACTGAGATCGATTAATTTTGTCTCGTAAATCATACTTCTCGTCAGCCAGACACCAAATCCGCCGATTACAATATTACCAAGCCACATTGACAGCCATGGAGACACTACCCCTCTGTCTGCATAAATCTCTCCAAGCGAGAGAAATGTCCAGAATATCAGGAAAAATAACATGCTCAATCCTACTCCGACTGCCAGACCGCCGCTCTTTGCCCTGACTCCAAGCGGTACCCCTATTAAGACAAATACAAGGCAGGTCACCGGAAGAGCATACTTCTTATGAATCTCAACAAGATATTTTGTGATCTGGCTTTTTTCATAATCTACATTATTTATCTGCTTTCTTATCATACCGACTAAAGCAGTCCGTCCATTTAATTTTTTCATCACTTCATCATTCTCATGCTTTGTTATGAAATATCCGCTGCCGTCCGATCTTTCAGTGAAATCCTCCGGACTGAGGTCCGTAAAGAACGTATATTTTTCCTGGGGGATCGGTTTATCTAATGAAAGTCTTTCATTCAGGTTTTCGATTATTCTGCTTTTAATGTTAATTACATTCTTTTTATAAGTCTCCACATCGCTTCGCATCATCTTGATATTTTTCTCGCGGTCACCTCTTACTCCCTCAAAACTTCTGTCCAGGCTGGTGGACCTTACGTCTATACTGACCATCTGGCGCTCAAAAGGAATGTACTTATATTCAGAGAAACTGCTCTGATCAACCTCATGTCCCTCACCGTTATACATATCCAGAGATATCTTATTTACCGTTTCGTCATATTTGAAAATAGCTTTTTCGGCTATATAAGTCCTGAAAAAATTCGGATCCGAATAATCAAAAATGGTGACCCCATACACCCAATCACTGTTCTCTTCAATTTCTTTAAACTGAAGCCGGTAATTCGGTATTAATTCCGGAGAGGATATTATCCCCTCCTTAAAAACAAGACTGGGATTCTTCATATTTATATTGGTCGACAGTCTTTTTGCCCTGTAATTCAACTCCGGAAGGATCTTATCATTAAAATAATAATTAGCAAAAGCAATTAATGATACCAGGATTAAAAGAGGGCTTATTGCTTTATGCAGACCTATTCCCCCTGCTTTAATGGCAGTTATTTCATTGTCTGCCGACAGTTTCCCAAAAGACATAAGACATCCTATCAAAACAGCCATTGGTATAGACAACGCCACTATCCAGGCAAAATTAAGAAACAAATACTCAATTATGACTGTGAAT
>JBHPLC010000138.1:0-3981 GCA_042564455.1 Candidatus Zhuqueibacterota bacterium
GAGTACAATACTCCAATATAATCTAAATCAATATAGAAAAAATAATTGAATTATACAGTAAAATATTATAATTTTGCATTCCGGAGTGAAAAAGAACCATTTATGCGGAAAAGCCGAATGCTACATGTAGATCTCTTCTTCTTTTGCAAGGTTTTCAAATCTTCCAAGATCTTTAAGGAATGTCAGCTTCACTGTTCCGGTAGGACCGTTTCTCTGTTTACCGATAATGATCTCCGCAATATTTGTCGTATCATTTCCATCATCATCTTCTTCAATACCGTACATTTCAGGCCTGTAAATAAAGATAACAACGTCGGCATCCTGCTCGATCGCTCCTGATTCACGCAGATCGGACAGCATGGGTTTGCGTGTGCCGCCACGCAGTTCCGGCTGTCTTGAAAGCTGAGATAATGCCACAACCGGGAGGTCGAGTTCTTTAGCCACGGCTTTGAGGGACCTGGAGATCTCAGAAATTTCCTGCTGTCTGCTTTCTTTACCGGCAGGACCGCGCATTAACTGCAGATAATCCACAAAAAGCATTTTAATACCGTGCTCTACTTTCAGGCGGCGGGCTTTAGAGCGCAGCTCGAAAATACTTAAAGACGGCGTATCGTCAATAAATATCGGGGCTTCTGCCAGAATTCCAGCGGCGATACTTAATTTATTCCAGGAACTGTTATCAAGCCTGCCTCTTCTCAATTGATTCGAATCAAGCCTTCCCTCACATGCAAGAAGTCTTGTCGCCAGCTGAAATTTGGACATTTCCAGACTGAAGAAGCCAACGGGATCCTTATCTGTAATGGCAGCGTGCCTCATTACGTTCAGAGCAAATGCGGTTTTTCCCATCGAGGGCCTTCCCGCAATTATAATCAGGTCTGATTTCTGGAATCCGGCGGTCAGTTCGTCGAGCTGGTTATATCCGGTGGAAACCCCAATTACCTGACCCTCGCGTTTCTGGTACTTTTCAAGAACATCGATCGCATCATGAAGTATGGGGCTTATTTTTTCAAAACCGCTTTTATCTGTGCCTTCACTGATCGCAAAGATCTTCTGTTCAGCTTTATCTAAAAGAACCTGCGCATTTTCCGTTCCTTCGTAGCTCTGTTCGGTAATTTCACTGGAGATCGAGATCATACTGCGAAGCATATATTTTTCAACGACTATTTTTGCATGGTATTCCACATTGGAAGCTGAGGTCACCTGATTAATACATTCGGTGAGATAATATGATCCGCCTATCTCTTCGAGCTTTTTATCTTTCTTCAGCTGCTCCGTAACGGTTATAAGATCGATTGCTTCACTTTTTGTATGAAGAGTGCTCATCGACTGAAATATCCGCTGATGAGCGGTTTTGTAAAATACCTCGGCAGTCAGATGTTCCATAGCTTTAAACACGGCATCTTTTTCAAGCATCATCGCACCAAGCACAGACATTTCTATGTCAACTGCCTGCGGCGGTATTCTCTCTTTCAGGTCACTATCACTCATTTAGTCATCTCTTAAAATACGATATTCACAATTTATAATCAGTTATCTGATTTATTCAAATAAAGATCTCTAATTTTCTGCATATCTTCCCAGGTCGGCTTCTTGAATCCCGGATTTCTCAATAACGCCGCAGGATGATATGTCACCATCAGATCCGTACCGTTGTAGTCATGAATTTTGTTCCTCATATTCCCCAGAGTATCTGTTGAACGCAATAGAGTCTGAGCTGCTACTCTGCCCAGCGCAACGATCAGTTTCGGTTTAATGATCTTTATCTGATGGATGAGGTAAGGTTCACAGGATGCGATCTCCCCGGTCTGCGGATCACGGTTTTTCGGCGGCCTGCATTTGAGAATATTTGCGATATAGACTTTTGAACGGTCAAGATCTATTGCACCAAGGATCTTGTCCAGCAGTTTGCCGGCTCTCCCCACAAAAGGTTCGCCTTTCAGGTCTTCATCCCTTCCCGGAGCTTCACCGATAAACAAAAGGTCTGCATTTGGATTACCAACTCCGAACACAAAATTCGTTCTGGATCTTCCCAGCAGGCATTCCTGACAATTCTTTACAGCATCGTTGAAATCACCAAGATCCTTTATCTGCTCCCAATTCTTCATAACACCTTCCGGTTCTTCTTCAATATTTTCTTCCGGTTCTTCTTCCATTGTCTCGAACGAACTTAGCCGGCCGGACTTTTCCATATAATAATTATCTCCGTACAGCTCTTTTCGCTGAGTGAAGTATTTCTCAATCAGTTCAAAGGCATCTATCGTTATAGCCATAATACATTATTTCAGTTTAAATGAATGTGAAAAACATCAAGGCAGCAATGCATTATATGAACGATAAATGATAAAATCAACGAATATAATTTAATGTGGAAAAATAGTATTTTTGGTGTGGAAAACATGTGGAAAAGAAGCTTCGCTTCATTTTAATCTGGCTTCGCTTCATTTTAATCTGGCTTCGCTTCCGCTTAAATATTGTTCGCAGTGTTTTTTAGAATAACCGGCTCACTGCATCCAGAATATTATCCGCTGCATCTGCTTTTGATAAAAGCGGGTATTCTCCGGGTTTTTTCCGGGGCTGTAAAATAGTGATCCTGTTGGAATCCGAGCCGAATTCCGATCCTTTTTTCAGGGGATTATTCAGCACTATCAGATCGAGGTTTTTATCCTTCAATTTCTTTCTTGCGTTCCCGATCTCGTTATCGGTTTCGAGTGAGAATCCAACAACGATCCTGCCCTGTTTATTTTTTGTTACCTCTTTTAATATATCCTGAGTCGGCTCCAGGTCTATTGACATTTTATCCAGACTGCCTTTTTTGATCTTTGTCTTTGACATCTTTGCCGGTTTAAAGTCTGCGACCGCGGCTGCCATTATCAGCACATCACAATCCGGGAACTCTTTTTCGACAGCTTTCTGCATTTCCGCAGCGGTCCTGACATTTATCACTGTAACAAATTTCGGCAGGTGTACCGAGTGTGTCCCGGCTATCAGCGTTACTTCGGCTCCCCTCGAAGCAGCGGCTTCAGCTAATGCAATTCCCATTTTACCGCTGGAGCGGTTCCCGATAACCCGGACAGGATCGATCGGTTCCTCTGTTCCGCCGGCGGTTACAAGGATCTTTTTCCCGGTCAGGTCCAGTTTCAGACCGAGTTCTTTTATTATGAACTTTTCGATCTCGGCTGGTTCTGCCATTCTGCCGATGCCTTCGGTTTCACATGCGAGTTCACCTGTACCCGGCGGGATTATCTTATGACCAAGTTTATTCAGTTTTTTCAGATTCTCCTGCGTAACTTTGTTATTCCACATGTCTTCGTTCATAGCAGGTGCGAAAATGATCTTCTGCGAACAGGCAAGTATCACGGTGGATAGAATATCGTCTGCAATCCCATGGACGGTTTTGGCGATAGTATTTGCCGTTGCGGGTGCAATAACGAACAGGTCAGGCCACCTTGCCAGGTCAATATGCAGGATCGTATCAGACTGAGCAGGTTCGAACAGATCGGTTGCGACTTTTTCACCGGATATTGCTTCTAAAGTGGTACTTCCGACAAACTGACTGCCGGATCCGGTCAGGATGATCCTGACACTTCCTCCCTGTTTTTTGATCGAGCGGATCAGGTAGCATGTTTTGTACGCAGCGATGCCCCCGGTAATGCCGATCAGTATTTTCTTATTCCTGAATATCATATTCAAGTCTTATGTTTTATTCAACTGAAAGTTCTTAATTATATTAAAGACTTCACCGACTGTTTGTTCAATATCGTTGTTGATAACTATATAATCGTATTTTTTTGACAGTTCCTCTTCTTCAGGCACCCTCGATATTCGTTTTTCGATCTCTTCCTCGCTGTCGGAATGTCTTTTCCGCAGCCTTCTTTTCAGTTCATCCACACTTGGTGTTTTTATAAAAACAAGTACTGCCTCACTGCACCTCTTTTTTATCGAGATACCGCCGTATACATCAACATCAAATATCACCAGTCC
>JBHPLC010000139.1:0-3940 GCA_042564455.1 Candidatus Zhuqueibacterota bacterium
AGCCCTAAGGCCGTCTTTTTTATACCATCCATTATTACCGACAGGTACAAAGTGGCCTTTTTCGGTCTGAATAGTGAGCAGCCATTTGAGGGATTTGAGCCCCATTTCTATCATCTCTCCACGTTGTATCCATTGACCTGATAGGATCAGGGCATGTGGCAGCTTACCGTTTGCATAGCTCAAAGCGTTTTCAAGCCAGGGCCAATCGTCTGTTGCATAGTTATTAAACTGATCGAAAAGCCTGTCGGCTAGAACTTCCCGGATCCTGCGCACCTCACTGTCACCTGAAAATCTATGCAGGTAGGCATGTATACCAACCAGACAAAAAGCAATGGCTCGGGGTGAATGAAAAACCTCGACAGTCCTCAGTGCCTTTTTGAAAAGGGTAGTGCTCATTGCGAGATAGCCGGGATCGTCAAGAAACGCAACTGCCTTTCCAATGCACCAAATCGCCCTGCCATGCGAATCCTCAGATCCAACCTCCTCCATCCATTGCCTCGAATATGTCATAAAATTGCGAAAGCGCCCATTTTTTTCATTAAAGGCATATTGAAGAAATCCGAGATAATGACCGCTGAGAGATTCGAGTCCAAAGCCATCTGTTGGTAGCTGTTTTTGACCCATGGCGGCAGCCAGCAGCGCTCTGGCATTATCATCCGTGCAGTAACCATGGGTGCGGTCTGGAATAGTATAGTTGGCATGCTGCAGAATTCCAGTATCATCAGTAAAGGCTTTCAGGTGATCAAGCTTGATCTCTGGGAGTTCGAATTTAGTGATGGCTTTGATACTTTCAACATAGGAGTGTCGGGGACGGGGTTTTTGGTCCCTGTTCAGCTGAACCTCTGTGAATACCTGAAGATACTTGCGTGACACTTCCTTCCAGACTGCGTCTCGGCTGAACACATAGGCTTTTTTACGCATGGCGTGCCTTTCTACATCGTTGTTCAGAATGTCTATGATCTGTTCCGCTATGGCATCCGGATCGTTGAAAGGCACAATCCGGCCCCGGTCTTCGGCAAGCATCTCAGTGGCATACCAGTACGGAGTTGAGATAACGGCTTTACCTGTGCCCATAGCATAGGCGAGAGTTCCGGAAGTAATCTGGGCTTCATCAAGATAAGGAGTTACATAGATATCAGCGATACCGAGAAACTCACATAACTCTTTTAGTTCAACAAAACGATTTTGAAAAATGACGTGCTCGCTTATATCGAGTTTGCGCACAAGCTGCTGCAGCATGATACGATAAGAATCTCCATGAAATTTCAAAATATGCGGATGTGTTGCACCCAGGATAATATAGACCACATCAGGGTGTTTTTTGATGACAGCAGGAAGCGCCTGTAATAAATTCTCAATACCTTTATTTGGGGAAAGAAGGCCGAAGGTAAGCAGTACCTTTTTGCCTTCCACATTGAACTTGTCTTTGTTAAAACTGGGATCAATAAAAGGCGTATCCGGAATGCCGTGATGAATAAATTCAATTTTATCATCGGGTACAGCATAGATATCTTTAAGGAAATCAGATGCCTTATGGCTCATTACGACCAGTTTATCAGACAATTCGGATAGTTTGCACATTACGTCACGATATTCCGGCGGCGGATCTTTCAAAACCGTGTGCAAAGTAGTTACCACCGGCATGCGAAGCTCACCTAATAGTTTCAGCAGATGGCTGCCTGCCAGACCGCCGAAAAGACCGTATTCATGCTGTACGCAGACAATATCTGTCTGTCCGATATTTATAAATTGAGACGCGACACCATAATCTTTCAATTTGTTCTGGTTGATCTCAAAGCGAACTTTTTCCGGATATTGATACCCCTCAGGTCTGTCATTCATGGCCATTGCCCAGCATTGAATATCGGGAGCTTCTGCTGATAAGCCTTCAACCAGATCCGTAGTGAAGGTTGCGATACCGCACTGACGGGGAAGATAGTTGCCTATTACGGCAACCGATTCGATGCCCTCATAATATTTGATAACAGATGTCATAAGTGATGCCTCTTTTTATATAAAATCCTTGCAGTATTCCTGTAATACCCAATATCATTTTTCAGAAAGAATTTTGCACGGCTTATTTATCTTATTAAATTAAGGTAAGTAATGAATCTTCAAATTCATACACAAAACGTCTTTAAGATGATTGCAAATATTTTCACATGCCGCAGTATTGGCATTTTCTGAGTATACGCATACAATGCTGTGATATAACTCTCATTATACAAGTACATTGTTTTGTCTGCACCTGGTATTTTCTCAAATATTCTATACTACCCCCCCCCATTTCCTGACCGAAAGAAATTAAAGGATTGTTTGAAGAGAAAAAGAATTATCAGGCAGAAATCGTCAATCGTAATAGGATTGTGTCGGAGGTGTCGTGACCGGTTTGGATATGTATTTTCGCTTGAAATTCTCGAATTCCTTGCATCCCAAACGCAAGTTTCCTCTGTATGAAAGATTACCTACCAGGCTGATCCATGGATTACTGAGTTTCAAAAAACCGTTGTATACCCTGGGGATAATACGCTTCATGGAATAGAAATTCCGGCTGCAGTAAACCATCTCTTCGATAATATTTTCCAAAGAAAAATTTTTGTAATGTGCTACCGGGTATGTCAGCGTATAATATCTCCAGTCTTCCGGGAATGTATCAAGAGCAATACGATCCTCGGATCTCATCTGATCCCACAGGCGGGTACCGGGAAGGGGTGTCAGGAATAAGACGTTGATGATATCAATACCATACTGACTGGACACATCGGCGATATGTTTACCGATACCTTTTTGATCTACGTCCAAACCAATTATAAATGAACCGACAACAAGAATTTTGTGTTTTCTTATGCGATTTACGGAGGCCCGGAAATCCCGCCCGTTTAGAAGGTTGAATTTTTTACCAAGTTCTAATAGTCCCTCCTGCACAGGCGATTCAAATCCGATGAAGACACCGCTGCACCCTGCCTTCCTGGCCAACACGATAAGTTCTTCATCATCCGCGAAGTTAATAGTAACCTGACAAATCCATTCCTTTTTCAGTTTCGCTTTTATCATGGCTTCAAATAGTTCTTTTGCCCTTTCAGTGTGCTCACGCCGGGTTCCAATAAGGCAGTCATCCACGACCAGGACACGTTTCTCAGAGATCAGCTGGAATTCCTTCACTACATCCGGGATCGGCCTTTGACGGTAGCGGCCGCCGTTAAACGCTGTCACACTGCAAAAACTGCAGTTCAGTGGACAGCCGCGTGTTATCTGAATGGCTCCAAAGGCATATCCGGAAGCCAGTAAATCATGGCGGGCAAATGGAATATCTTTCAAATCGGCAAGTCCACCGGTATAACAGCGTTTCAGTTTACCATTCACAGCGTCCTCAAGAACCTGCAGCCAGACGCTCTCGGCTTCTCCCGTAACAACTGAGTTAACACGCTCCATGACTTCATCTTTGCACATTGTAGCGTGTATTCCGCCCATTACGACCGGTACGCCATTGTTTTGGAAATAAGAAGTCAATTCATAAGCACGGTTCGCCTGCGATGTAAATGCCGTAATCCCCACAAGGTCCGGCCGGGGCAATGAAGAATAATCCGGCAGGTCAAGGATTTCATCAAATATCGAGATTTCCCACTCCGGAGGAGTTAAACCGGCTAGTGTCATCAGGCTTAACGGCTTCCACACCCGGTAGCGGTTCCAGCGGCTTTCCTTGATCTTGACTATACTGACAAGCGAGTTTGAAGGATTTATCAGGAATAATCTCATATCGCGAATTCACATATTTAATTACAAATGCGTCTTGCTATTATCTTCTTCTGTAGTATTAATTTTGAACCGATACAGTTATAACTCAACAGGGATTAAATCTTGACTTGGTCTGAAGCAGGATTATATCTTTGCGATGAATAATCTTAGTAGTAGAATAATGTTGAAATATAATCAGATTTGA
>JBHPLC010000014.1:0-53458 GCA_042564455.1 Candidatus Zhuqueibacterota bacterium
CGGGGAATCTGTAATTGTTGTCGGTCAGCATGGCCTTAAAAACAATTCTTTAATAAACATAAAATAAGTAAATGATTAAGACTATTATATCTAAAATATTATCCAAAAGGAGTTTTTTGTGCATATAGCAAAGTTCTCTGTTCGAAACCCGGTTTTTGTACATTTAGTGTTATTCACTGTTATCGTTTTAGGATTTTTTGCTCTGTTTAGTATACCGAAACAGCTAATGCCAAATGTTGAATTTCACTGGGTATTTATCATAACTTCATATAATGGTGTAAGCCCGGATGAGATCGAAAAATTGATCACTGTCCCGGTAGAAGAGGCAATAGAGAATACTGACGGAATAAAGATAATGTCATCAACTTCCTCCGAAGGTCTTTCTCAAATAATGGTGCAATTTGAAAACATCAGCGATGATGAATATGACAAATCTTATCAGGAAATGAAGTCTGCGGTAGATCAGTTGTCGACCCTTCCTGAAGAAATAGATGGCCCCGATTTTCTGGAATTTGACAGCGATGACATGGTACCAATGCTCTTCGTTGTGATCAGCGGTACACTTCCCGAACGTGAAATGATTGAAATTTCTGAAGACCTAAGAGATGATATATTGAATGTCAGGAATATTGCGAGAGCTGCCCTTAGCGGTGGTAGAGAGAAACAGATCTGGGTGGAAGTAGATCCGGAAAGACTTAATTCTTATGGAATGGCATTAGATCATGTCTCGAACGCTATAGCTTTAAAAAACCTGAATGTTCCCGGTGGAACAATGAAAGTAGGACGGTCTGAATATTTATTAAGGACCGTAGGTGAAGTTAACAGAATTGAAGAATTGAAAAATATAATCATTAGGAAAAGTATAAGTTCCGGAGGAATTAAAGTAAAAGATGTGGCTGCAGTCAGGGATACTCTCGAAGATGTAGAAAATTTTGGAAGACTTGATGGGCAGAGGGCATATACACTGACAATCGCAAAAAAACCTGAAGGAAATATTGTTGAACTGGTCGAAGAGATCAGAAAAATAGTAGAGAAAAAACAGGAAGGCCTGCCGGAAAATGTAAAAATAAGTTTTACAAATGATATGTCAATTCCTGTAAACAGTGTATTTAAGATCCTGGAATCAAATGCATTGGTTGGCTTACTAATGGTGCTGATTATTCTCTGGGTGTTTCTGGGCTGGAGAAATGCACTGTTTGCTGCACTTGGCATCCCGATAACTTTTATGGCTACTTTTATTTTTATGGATATTTGGGGCATTTCTTATAACGGCACCTCTCTGTTTGGATTAGTACTGGTTCTGGGGATTATTGTTGACGATGCCATAATTGTGATCGAGAATTGTTACAGATATATTCAGAAAGGATTCTCCAAGTATAACGCAGCTGTTATCGGAACAAAAGAAGTAACCGGACCTGTCCTTGCAGCTACAGGTACAACCGCGGCAGCATTTCTGCCGCTTCTGCTCGTTCCCGGTATTATGGGAGAATTTTTTAAAGAAATGCCGATTATCGTATGTCTTGCTCTTGCAGCTTCACTATTCGAAGCCTTTTTTATACTTCCATCCCATATTGCAGAATGGAGTAAAAAAGTTGAAAATGTAAAAAACAGAAGACTGATAATCTTTGAAAAACTTAAGAAAAAATATTCAAAAATATTAGTTAAGATACTAAGGTTGCGCCATCTCGCTGTAAGTCTGGTTGCTGTTATCTTTATTGTCAGTATTGGTCTGGTCACCGTTTATATTGGTTTTGACATGTTTGCCGGTGATGAAGTACCTCAGTTTTTCGTTAGAGTAACTATGCCGGAAGGCACAAGCCTTGAAGAAACTGACAGGATCATGAAACAATTTGAAGACCAGGCAATGACACTGCCCGACTCAGACATAAAGGCAGTAGTAACTAATGTAGGTGTAATGCAGACAGATACTGAATGGTTCCTGAAACCAAGCGTGGGGCAGGTAACAGTGGAACTTGTCGATCAAAATTACAGAGATAGAAGAGTTTCCTCATATATTGACGAACTCAGGGAAAAGGCAGCTGATATCTCAGGTATTAAATCTATTGAGTATGCCAAAGTAAATACCGGACCCCCCGTAGGCCCACCCATTGAGGTAAAGATCAGGGGCGACAATTACGATGAGTTGAGGATAATCACAAGTGAACTCGAAAATTTCCTTGCCGGTATTGATGGAGTATATGATATCAGAAATAATTTCAATCTGGGAAAAAAAGAGCTTAAAATAAGAATTGACGAAGAAAGAGCTGCATTGTACGGTCTTGATATTTTTCAGGTTGCGTCTGCCATACGTGCCGCTTTTGATGGTGTGGTTGCATCAAAATATCGGGAAGAAGATGAGGAAATTGACGTAATAGTCAAATATGAAACCGAAGCAAGGAAAAGTTTAAAAGATCTTGAAAATATGAAGATTCTAACCCCCTTTAATACACAGGTAATACTAAAAGACATAGCTGAATACACCATCGAACCAGGTTTTACATCCATAAACCGGATTGATGGACAAAGGGCTATTACAGTTACCGCAGATGTTGACGATTCCAGGGCAAACGCAAATGCTATAAATAATCAAATTAAAGAAGATTTTGCTGATCTTGGAGCCAGGCATCCGGGATATTCTCTGAAATTTGGCGGAGAATTTGCTGAGTTTGATGAATCTATGAAAAATTTATGGAAGATGTTTATTTTCGGAGTTTTTCTGATGTACATTATTTTGGGAGGACTGTTTGGTTCTTTCCTGCAGCCGTTCGTCATATTGTATACAATTCCATTTGCATTTATCGGATCGATCGTCGGATTATTGATAATGAACAGCCCCTTTACAATAGCCACAATGTATGGGATAGTCGCATTGTCAGGAATTGTTGTAAATGATGCGCTGGTATTAATAAGTTTTATGAATAATGCCAGACAGGAAGGAGTCGGCAGATGGAGATCAATTATTCGGGCAGGCGAAGTAAGGCTGAGACCCATCATTCTTACTTCTGTTACAACGATATTTGGTCTTTTGCCTATGGCATTAGGACTCGGCGGCAAATCGGATACCTGGGGACCTCTGGCGGCAACAATAGTTGGCGGTTTGTTTTTCTCAACGGTTTTTACATTGTTCATTATTCCGTGCTTAATTGCAGGTACTGATGATATTAGAATGTTTTTTGGTGCAAAATCACTGAAACCAAGACCGGTACTGGATGAATTGAGCGAATAATAGAAAAAAATAATCACGCTCTAGTGTATGATATAAATACTATATATAGATGTTTCTTAAAATAATAATACAATAGGGTGTATTAATATTTAATTACTAAAAATAATTAATTTCTAAACGATTATTTTCACTTGACTTTATATCATATATTTGGTATGTTTACGTAGCTAAAAATGTGGCAAATTTAAAAAATTTATACATCCCGCAGGATTTTTTATAGGAGGACTCTAATTCATGAAGAAAAAAATCAAATCAACAGCTCTGATTCTAACTATCTCCCTTTCTTGCCTGGCTTTTGTCTTTGGCGGCTGTACTAAGTATGCCAGTCCGGAGGACCTTGCGGAATTGGAACGCCAGAAACAGGCTGCTTTATCTGCTGAAGAAAAAGTACAACAGCTCGAACAGCAAAAGGCCGATCTTGAGCGTCAGATCAGAGAAAAACAAAGAGAACTCGAACAAAAAGAAGCACTTCTGAGACAGATCAGAGGTAGATAACCAAATTGATAATAAAATTAAATGCTAAATATTACTATAAGGAGTTGTAGAGGTATGAAATCAAAATCTTTACTCATATTTTTGACGATTGTTTTAGCAGTTAGCTTTTTGGGTGTATCTTCTCTGTTTGCCCAGGAAAAAATGAAATATGAAGATTATCTTATTGAACTGGAGCAGTGGAAAGCAAGAGAGGATGCAGCTAAAGCTAAGATTGCAACATTGGAAGCTGAAATTGCTGCTTTAAGACAGCAGCTCAGAGATCTGGATTCACAAATTCAGCGTACCGAAGATACCATCTGGAGTGAATTGGGTACTGATCCTAACGGTCTTCAACGCTATCTGGATGACTTGAGACGTCTCCGTTCTAATATTCAGGGATTATTAAGACTTTCTCCCGGCGATCTCTTTAAACAGCAGGATGAAGCTGCAAGTGCGGAATCTCGCTTTGAAGAATTATCCGGAAGAAATGCAGCCAAACATCCTGACGCACGCACTCTTGTTAATGAGATAAGAGGAATGCTCAACAGATTGAGAAATGCAGTAGCCAACGCAGAACCGCCGTTTGACGTTTATGATGTTGTCAGAGGTGACTGCCTCTGGAATATCTCCAAGAAACCAGAGGTTTATAACGATCCTTTCCAGTGGATCAGAGTTTATACAAAAAACCGGGACCTTATTAAGAATCCCGACCTTATCTTTCCGGGGCAGAACTTTAAGATTTTCCATAATGTTCTGGAAAATGAGCACATGGTTGCTAAAGGCGAGAACCTTTCCCTGATTGCAAAGAACTTGTTTAACGATCCCTTTCAGTGGAGAAAACTCCTGGAATTAAACCAGAGTGTTATACAGGATCAAAACCTGATCTATCCTTATATGATACTGTATATCAAGTAAATTATCGAAATTTTTCTGCGCTGAGAGATAATAAACTATGGAAAGTGATTTATTGTTGATTATTAATTATTAATTTTTAAAAAGGCTCAAGGTTATTGTAACTATGAGCCTTTTTTTATTTATATACCTGTCATTAGGAGAAAAACGGCCGGGGGAGTAAATATTTTCATTATATTGTTTGTAGTTATATAAACTTCTTCGGAAAATTATTAATGTCTGAAATTACAAAAACCTTTGATCTGCACGGCATAGATCCGCTGATATTTCTTGGGATGAATGATGCAAACCTGAAAATTATTCAAAAACAATTTGATATCCAGATAGTCGTTAGAGGACAGGATGTTAAAATTATTGGTAATGAAGAGACTGTAAAACAGGTAGAAAACCTTTTTTCAGAACTCGTATTTTTCATCAATAAATACAAAAAACTCGACCGGAAAGATGTCGAAACAGCAGTAAAACATATAAAGATAGATACACCCGGACTGGAGCAGAAGGATGAGCTTGATTCAATTGTGTTGTTTACTGAGGGCTCGTATATCAAACCCCGGACGGAAGGCCAGCGAAAATATGTTGATTCCGTACAGAAAAGGGAAATAGTTTTTGCTATAGGACCTGCAGGAACAGGAAAAACTTATCTGGCTGTAGCTATGGCTATTCAGTTCCTGAAAAGCAAAAAGGTAAAAAAGATCATTTTGTCCAGACCCGCAGTAGAAGCTGGTGAAAGTCTCGGTTTTCTTCCGGGCGATCTGAAAGAGAAAATAGATCCTTATCTTATGCCCCTGTATGATGCACTTAATGATATGCTGCCCAAACAGAAGCTGAAAAAATTTCTGGAAACTAACATTATAGAAATTATCCCGATTGCATATATGCGGGGACGTACTCTGAATAATGCGTTTGTTATTCTTGATGAAGCACAAAATAGCACATCTTTACAAATGAAAATGTTCTTGACCCGGCTGGGAGAAAGTTCCAGAGCTATTATTACCGGAGATATCACACAGGTCGACCTGCAGGACAAATCACATTCAGGATTGATTCAGATCCAGAAAGTCCTGAAAGGGATAAAAGGAATAGATTTTGTTTACCTTGAATCAACCGATGTAGTAAGACACAGATTGGTAAAAGACATTATTGAAGCATATGATAGATTCAATACTAATGGAGGAAACAATAACTCTATTGGTACCTCACAAGTATCATCTGCTGAATCATCTGAAGAAACAAACTGATTAGATTTTATTCAGACAAAACGATTATTTAAGACAAAACATTCCTTTTGCAGGAATAATTATCTTCGAAATTTGTAGATTTTAATGTGAATATTTTAAGGAACACTATGAAAATTGGTAAATTTGATCTTAAGATAGCATGGGACGGATATTTTAAACTTGATGGCGGAGCAATGTTTGGTGTCATTCCAAAACCGCTATGGAACAAGACCGATCCTGCTGATGAACACAACCGGATTCTCCTCAGTCTAAATCCTTTGCTCATTAGATTTGATAATGAAAATTTCCTCGTTGATACCGGTATAGGCGACAGGTGGGATGAAAAAACTATAAGCATTTACGATATAGACAGAAAAAACTCTCTAACTCAAAGCCTTAAAGAATTTAGTCTTAAAAAAGAAGATATTACCGGAGTTATCCTTACACATCTGCATTTTGATCACTGCGGAGGTTCAGTGGAAAAAGATGATAATAGCGTTTTGAAACCGGCATTTCCCAATGCAGTATACTATATTCAGAAAGGTGAATGGGATCTGGCGATTAATCCGAACGAGAGAACAAGAGCAAGCTATTTAACAGATAATTTTCTCCCGCTTAAGGAACACGGAAAAGTAAAATTTCTTGACGGGAATTGTGAGATAATTAAGGAAATTCGGGTTGAAGTAACAAAAGGTCACACGGAATATCATCAGATAGTGATCCTGGAATCGGAAGGTCAAACAGCATGTTATCTGGGCGATCTTATACCAACAAGCAGTCACATAAAAATGCCTTATATAATGGGTTATGATACAGATCCTATGGAGACACTGCAGTTTAAAAAAGACTTGATAAATCGAGCAGTAGAAGGAAAATGGCTGATAATTTTTGAACATTCTCCGAGAATACGGGCTGGTTACCTGGAGAAAACTGATAAAGGGGTGAAACTTATCCCGGTCGATATTAACGCAAACTAAACTTATATATCTCCTCCATATACTGGAGAAAACAATTTTATGAGGAGCAAAATAATATGAGTAATTCAGGGGAAGTTATAATTGCTTCTGCATGCAGAACTGCAATTGGTGCTTTCAATGGGGGGCTGAGCTCTATCCCTGCACCAAAACTTGGAGCTGTAGTAATTAAGGAAGCTGTTAACCGGGTCGGATTAGAATCCGATCAGGTAGAACAGGTCATTATGGGAAGTGTATTAACAGGAGGTATGGGCCAGGCACCTGCAAGACAGGCAGCAATATTTGCCGGTCTTCCGGACAAGGTCGACTGTATGACAATTAATAAAGTCTGCAGCTCAGGCCTCAAGGCTGTTATGCTTGCCGCACAGTCTATTAAAGCCGGGGATTCTGATATTGTTGTAGCCGGCGGTATGGAAAATATGAGCCTTACTCCTTATTTACTGGACAGAGCCCGATCAGGATACAGACTCGGACACGGAAAATTGACCGATCTGATGATCCATGACGGATTATGGGACGTATATAATGATTATCACATGGGTTCTGCAGCTGAGCTGTGCGCACGTGAAATGAAGATCAGCCGTGAAGACCAGGATACTTTTGCCGGGGAAAGCTACAGAAGAGCAGTTGAGGCAATGAATGCCGGTTCGTTCAATGATGAAATCGTACCGGTAGAAATCCCGCAGAGAAAAGGAGATCCGGTTGTTATTGATAAAGATGAAGAACCACCTGCAGGAAAACCGGAAAAATTCCCGAAACTCAGACCCGCTTTTGATAAAGAAGGTACGGTTACAGCAGCAAACGCCTCAAGTATTAACGACGGTGCATGTGCACTTGTTCTTATGTCCGCAGAAAAAGCTAAAGAACTGAACATAAAACCCATTGCAAAATTCGTCGATTCTTCTTCTGCTTCCAAAGCTCCGGAATGGTTTACGACCGCACCCGCTGATGCTGTGAATAAACTATTTGAGAAAACAGGTTTTGCAAAGGATGATATAGATCTGTTTGAGCTGAATGAAGCTTTTTCATGTGTTGCTTTAGCTAATAATAAGCTGCTTGATCTGGATCCGGCAAAAGTAAATGTAAACGGTGGTGCGGTGGCATTGGGTCATCCAATAGGAGCCAGTGGTGCCAGAATATTAACAACCCTTATTTACGCTATGATAGCAAGAGATGCCAAACGGGGCATTGCTTCATTATGCAACGGGGGAGGCGAAGCAACCGCTGTTTTGGTTGAAAGATAATTAATTTATAAAACATAAATTAATAATTAGTTTTAGGAGTCTGCAATGATAAAGGAAAAAACAATATCGGTCATTGGCTGCGGAACAATGGGAAATGGTATTGCTCATGTTTTAGCCCAAAGTGGTTTTAACGTAAACCTGATCGATATCAAAAAGGAATTGCTTGAGAAAGCGATCGGCACTATCTCAAAAAATATGGATCGTCAAGTCAAGAAAGAAATTATTACGGAAGAACAGAAAAAAGAAGCAATAGAACGGATAAAAACCGGGACAGATTTGAAAATAGTCTCGGATTCATTTCTGATCATAGAGGCTGCAGTCGAAATTGAATCCATCAAAGAAGAAATATTCAGGAAATTGAATTCTCTGGCTGATAAAGAGGCGATTTTGGCAAGCAACACATCATCTATTTCTATTACTAAATTGGCTGCATTCACCGATAGGCCTGAGCAGGTAATAGGGATGCATTTTATGAATCCCGTCCCGATGATGAAACTTGTGGAAGTTGTAGAAGGATTATCTACTTCAACAGATTGTACGGAAACGATTTTGGAATTATGCGGTATTATAGGAAAAACTCCGGTTGTGGTAAAAGACTATCCCGGATTTATTGCCAACAGGATACTGCTTCCGATGCTGAACGAAGCGGTTTTTTGCCTACAGGAAGGAATTGCTGACAGAGAAGCCATAGACACTGTAATGAAGCTTGGTATGGCTCATCCTATGGGGCCATTATCCTTGGCTGACTTGATCGGTCTGGATGTGTGTCTCGATATTATGGAAGTTCTCCATAAAGAATTAGGTGAGTCAAAATATCGTCCATGCCCTTTGCTGAAAAAGATGGTTGCTGCAAACCATCTTGGAAGAAAAACCGGTAAAGGCTTCTATGAGTACAGCTGATGGTGGATTTAATTGACAGATGGGGAGAAAGAACGATCCTCAGAGCAGAAACAGGTGACGATCTTGATGGTATGGAACTTATTCTGCGACTTAAAGGTGAACTAAAAAAGATTGAAAGAGAGGAGATTGTCCTTTTTATTGAAAAAGTGATCCGGATGATATACGGAGATAGGCAGGAAACAATTTCCGGATATAGGGCAGTCTCATTTGGTGGATCAAAAACAGCTGTCAAAAGAATATCTCTTTCTAAAACACATAAGATTCTAATCGAAAATGTAATAAACGGTCTGAAAGATCGTTTAAATCAAAAGGGGAATAAGGAACTGCATGACTTTCTTTCAGGTCTTATTCGAAAATTTTAGATTAAAAGTCGGAGTTAATGATGGATTTTGAATTGTCGGAAGAACAATTGTTTGTTAAAAAAACTGTTAGGGATTTTGCCGAGAAAGAACTTGCTCCCGGTGCTCAGGAAAGAGATGAAAAAATGGAGTTTCCCACTGAACAAGTAAAAAAACTGGGCGAACTTGGTTTTATGGGAGTTACTGTGCCTGAAGAATATGGCGGAGCAGGTTTAGATCCTTTATGTTATGCTATCTTGATTGAGGAATTATCAAGAGTTGAAGCCGCAGTTGGGACTATTGTTGCGGTTAATAATTCACTTTATTGCCTGGGCATTAACAAATTTGGAAATGAGGAACAAAAACAGAAATTTTTAATACCCGTCGCATCCGGTAAAGGATTAGGTGCCTACGCACTGTCTGAAGTCGGTGCAGGGACTGACGCAGCATCACTAAAAGCCCGTATGCACAAGGATGGTGATTTTTATGTGCTGAACGGAACAAAAATGTGGGTGTCGAATGGGTTTAATGCAACTCATTATATCATTTTTACCACTCTCAATCCGGAATTGGGACATAAAGGAATATGTGCAATAATCGTTGAAAGGGATACCGAAGGTTTCACTATCGGTAAAAAAGTGGAAAAACTGGGTATACGCAGTTCAGATACTGTTGAATTGATATTTGACAATGCTCGCGTACCAGCAGAAAATATACTCGGTGAGGAAGGTCAGGGTTTTAAAATTGCCATGAGTATGCTTGATGTCGGAAGGATAAGTATAGCTGCACAGGCTATAGGAATTGCTCAGGGATCTCTCGATGCATCAGTGAAATATTCAAAGGAAAGACAGCAGTTCGGGAAAGAATTAATTAATTTCCAGGCGATTCAGAATAAACTGGCTGATATGGCTACTGAGATTGAAGCAGCAAGGCTGTTGGTTTATCAGGCTTCTTATCTAAGAGGAATGGAAAAGCCGTTCTCAAAAGAAGCCTCGATGGCAAAGCTTTTTGCTTCAAAAATAGCAAATAAAGCTGCAAATGAAGCCGTACAGATTCATGGAGGATATGGTTATCTTAAGGAATTTAATGTAGAAAGGTTTATGCGCGATGCAAAAATAACGGAAATTTATGAAGGTACTTCGGAAGTTCAAAGAATTGTGATCGCAAGACATCTGCAGAAAATGTAGTTTTATTTCAATTTTGAGAATAGATATGGAGGAACAATATGGAAATTAAGATAATAAAAGTCCAGGAAAGCGAATTAAAGAAGAAACCGGATAAAGATACTCCTTTGGGATTTGGTAAAATATTTACTGACCACATGTTCCAGATGAATTATGAACCGGAAAAAGGCTGGTTTGATCCTGTAATTAAGAAATTTGAAGATATACCGCTTCCGCCTTCAGCAATTGTTTTTCATTATGCCCAGGAAGTTTTTGAAGGAATGAAAGCTTATCCCAGAGCAGATGGAAAAATTGGTCTGTTCAGGCCGGAAATGAATTTTAAGAGATTAAATGGATCTGCCGAAAGACTGTGCATGCCGACAATTCCTCTTGATCTGCAAATGAAAGCAGTTGAAGAATTGTTGAAAGTTGATAATAGCTGGTTTCCAGCCGGTGAATTTGAATCGATGTATATCAGACCTACTATGATAGCAACTGAGGCGGCACTCGGTGTAAAAAAATCGACAACTTACATCTTTTTTATAATTCTCAGCCCGAGCGGAGCTTATTTCAGTAAAGGATTTTTGCCTATTTCCGTTTACGTATCAGAAAAATACATACGTGCTGCTGTTGGAGGAACTGGTACTGCTAAAACTGGCGGCAACTATGCGGCAAGTCTTTTAGGTGCTCAGGAAGCTATCGAAAAAGGCTGTGACCAGGTATTATGGCTGGACGCAAAAGAAAGAAGATATGTCGAAGAAGTTGGTTCAATGAATATCTGTTTTGTATATAATGACACTATAATGACTTCAGAATTGTTTGGATCAATATTAGAAGGAGTAACAAGAGATTCTGTTTTAAAAATGGCAGGCGATCTTGGATTTAAAACAGATGTAAGAAAGATCACAATTGATGAAATTATTGAGGGTATAGAATCGGGAAAAATAACGGAGTGTTTCGGCTGTGGTACTGCTGCAGTTGTATCACCTGTAGGTCAATTGTTCTATAGAGAGAAAATGTATACTGTAAGTAAAGATCCCGGTCCTGTTTCTAAAAAATTGTTTAAAGAATTAACTGATATTCAGTGGGGCAGAACTCAGGATAAATACGGCTGGACCAGAATTGTGGAATAGTATGGATATTATTATAGCAATATAATAGTTGTTTAATCGGAGAAATTTTATTATTTTCCTGAAATCAGCGCCTGCCCGGTAAATTTGTAGCAGGCGCTGTACTTTATAATATAAATAATTATAACTAATGTAACTGAAAAGCTCTTTGATAGAAATGAAATTTAATGAGTGATACAAGAAGAAAAGCACGAGAAGAAGCCCTTCAAATACTCTATTCGAGTGAATTGACGGGTAAAGATATATCCGAAATACTAAGCGATCCATCTATCATCCGTCCCGATGGAAGTGACTTTAGAGATTTTACTAAAGATCTTGTCTCAAATACCATTCAAAATTCGAAAGATGCAGAGATACTGATAGAAAAGCACACTCGAAACTGGAAGCTGAGCAGGATTGCCTTTATTGACAAAGTTATTCTTCGATTGGCTATCTCGGAATTCTTATTTTTTCCTGAAATACCGCAAAAAGTCACAATTAACGAAAGCCTTGAAATAGCGAAAAAATTCAGCACTTCAAAAAGCGGAAAGTTTATCAACGGTATCCTGGATTCAATCTATAAGGATCTGTCCGCTGAGCATAAGATATTTAAGGAAGGAGCCGGATTAAACAGAAAGAATGTGAAAAAAGCTAAAAATAAATCCGCAAAATGATATGAAAATTGCCCTGATTTCAGATGTTCATTCAAATCTTGAAGCTCTCCAAACATGCTTTGAATACATCGATTCAAATAATGATATAGAAAAAACAATATTTCTCGGGGACCTGATTGGATATGGTGCCGATCCGGACAACTGTATATTACTGGTTAAAGAAAAAACTGATTCTGGTATAATCGGTAATCACGATTGTGCTGTGATTGAGAAAACGGACATAGAATATTTTAACTCTTTTGCATTAGAAGCTGTCTTTTGGACAAGAAACAATATTTCAGAAGAGAGCAGAACTTTTCTGATAAGTCTGCCGTACACTCTAAATGACAACGGTACTCTGTTCGTACATGGAACACCGGGAAATCCTGAAATCTGGGATTATATTCTGAACTGGCAGAGTGCTTCATTGGAATTTGATAACTTTGAAGAAAACATCTGTTTTGTTGGACATTCTCATGTACCAGGAATTTACAGCAGTGAGAATAAGATTCAGCACGATTCAGGTGTAGTTGAACTTAATAGAGATGATAAATACATAATTAATGTCGGCAGTGTTGGACAACCCAGAGACGGAGATCCAAAACTGTCATTTGGGATTTTTGATACAGATACATGGACGATCGAGATTATCAGATTGGAATATGATATTGAAACAGCCGGTAAGAAAATAATAAATGCCGGTTTGCCTGATGCTCTGTGTAAAAGATTGTTTCGCGGCCGGTGATCTTCCGGATATAGAGGTCGAATTTGATTTAAAACCAATAAATTATGTTCTTATGTGAATTCTGTAATAAATTATACAAATATTATTGCTGCAGCAAAATAAATGAGGTTTAAAAGTTGAGTTTATTAAAGAAAGTATTTGGTGATAAACACGAGAAGGATATCAAAAAGATAATGCCTCTTGTTGATGAGATCAATAAAATATATAAGAGTTTTGAAAACCTTTCCGATGAAGACCTTCCCCTGAAAACAGAAGAGTTTAAAAAAAGGATTGAAGATAAAAGGGAAGATGTAAGAATCCGTATGGAAGTACAGTCTGCTGAAGAAATTCTTAAAGCAGAACTTAAAGCCGAAGCCGAAGCTCTTGATGAAATCCTGCCTGAAGCTTTTGCACTTGTAAAAGTGGTATGTAAGAAACTAATGGGCAAAGTATTTGATGTCATAGGGTATCCTGTTGAATGGGATATGATACCATATGATGTCCAGCTGGTCGGTGCTGTTGTTCTTCACCAGGGTAAAATAGCTGAAATGGCAACTGGTGAAGGTAAAACTCTTGTAGCTACCATGCCTCTTTATCTCAATGCACTTGCAGGAAAAGGTGTGCATCTGGTTACAGTAAATGATTATCTTGCATCCCGCGATAGTGAGTGGATGGGTGAAATTTATAAAATGCTCGGTCTTTCCGTAGGGTGTATTCTTAATGATATGAATAATGAACAGCGAAAAGAAATGTACAACAAGGATATTACATACGGGACAAACAATGAATTCGGATTTGATTATCTCCGTGATAATATGTCCATTAGGATTGAGGATCAGGTTCAGCGTAGACACCATTATGCAATCGTTGACGAAGTCGACTCAGTTCTGATAGACGAAGCACGTACACCGCTGATTATATCAGGACCTGTTTCGGTTTCGACACATATGTATGATAAACTTAAACCTCTTGTCGAAAGAACTAATAAAGCTCAGTCACTTCTTGTGAATAGACTTGTAATGGAGGCGGAAAAACTGTTTGAGGAAGGAAAGGATTATGAAGCCGGTCTGAATATTCTGAAAGCATTCAGAGGTTATCCAAAAAACAAAAAACTGATGAAGCTCTTAAATGAGACCGGAACAAAAAAGATAATGCAGAGGGTGGAAAACGATATTGTCAGAGATAAAAAAATGCATGAAATAGATGAAACCCTCTACTTTACTGTTGATGAAAAAAGGAATATTGCTGATCTTACAGAAATGGGCCGTCAGTATATGGCTCCGAAAGAACCGGAAATGTTCGTTCTTCCGGATATTTCAACTGAAATGCATGCGATTGAATCCGATGAAAATCTTTCTCCCGAAGAAAAGGATCGAAAAAAAGACGAACTTCAAACTGTTTATAATCAGAGGAGTGAACAAAACCAGAATATATCGCAATTGCTGAGAGCTTTCGCTCTTTTTGAAAAAGATGTGGAATATGTAATTCAGGATGACAAAGTAATTATTGTTGATGAATTTACCGGAAGATTAATGCCAGGTAGAAGATTCTCCGATGGACTGCATCAGGCCCTTGAAGCAAAAGAAAATGTGAAAATCGAAAGAGAATCTCAGACTTTGGCAACGATCACTCTTCAGAATTACTTCAGATTATATCATAAATTAGCAGGCATGACAGGAACTGCTGTAACTGAAGCCAGTGAGTTTTTTGAAATCTATAAACTTGACTGTACCGTCATTCCAACCAATAAACCTGTTGCCAGAATAAACAAAGAGGATGAAATATACAGGACTAAAAGAGAAAAATATAATGCTGTGATAGAGGAAATTGAAGATATGGTTTCTCAGGGCCGCCCTGTTCTGGTTGGTACTGTTAGCGTTGACGTCTCTGAAACACTAAGCAGAATGTTGAAACGAAAGGGTATAAAACATTCCGTCCTGAATGCAAAACAGCACCAGAAAGAAGCGGAGGTCGTGACAAATGCCGGAAGAGGAGGAACTGTTACCATCGCAACAAATATGGCAGGGAGAGGTACTGACATAAAACTTGGCCAGAATGTGAGGGAAAGAGGTGGTTTACATATAATAGGAACAGAAAGGCATGAATCCCGCCGCATTGATCTGCAGCTTAGAGGAAGATGCGCAAGACAGGGTGATCCGGGATCATCGAATTTCTTTTTATGCCTCGAAGACGATCTTATGAGACTCTTTAGTTCAGACAGGATTGCTTCGGTCATGGACAGGCTTGGCGTGAATGAAGGAGAAGTAATCAAACATTCCATGATCACAAAATCTATCGAAAGAGCCCAAAAGAAGGTTGAAGGATTCAATTTCAGCATAAGGAAACACCTTCTTGAATATGACGATGTAATGAATAAACAGCGTGAAGTCATTTATACTCTAAGAAATTCTGCTCTGAAAGGGGATAATCTTAAAGAAGAAGTTGAAAAAATGATAAGTGAGTTCGTTGAAGATAAAATAGATGAATATGCCGCGGAAGGCAGTTACTTCGACGATTGGGACTGGGAAGGATTGCGCGGAGATTTTCTGAAGGTCATGCTGCTGAATATTGATTCACCTAAAGATGATGATGAAGCCTTAAAACGCGAAGACTTAGAGGATAAGTTAAAAAAAGCCGCCCTGAATATTTATAAACGAAAAGAAGACACGGTCGGACCGGAATTAATGAGACAGCTTGAAAGAATTGCACTTTTGCGTGTAATTGATGAGCAGTGGAAAGAAAACTTGTATGAAATGGACCAGATAAAAGAAGGTGTTAATCTTCGGGCGTATGGACAAAAGGATCCGCTGATTGAGTATAAAAAGGAGTCTTTCGCTCTTTTTCAAAGACTTCTGATAAAAATCAACGAAGAAGCCTTAACCTTTATCTATAGAGCTCAATTAGAGGCGGTCGAAAAACCAAAAGTACAAACCCCGCAGCAAATGACTTTAAGGCATGAAAATGTCAATGGTTTTAAATACAAACAGTCACCGGATATGCAGGAAGCAGCTCAAAGAGGAAAAAAACAACCTGTAAAAGTCGAGAAAAAAGTTGGCAGAAATGATCCCTGCCCGTGTGGTTCCGGCAAGAAATACAAAAAGTGCCATGGCATGAATGCTTAATAACAGCAAACTGTATTCAAATAATATAAATTAAAAAGCCCGGCTAATCAGTCCGGGCTCTTTTTATATTTGAAAGTATTAAAATTAATCCAATAACTACAAGAATTGCAGGGAAAAAGATATCTTTAAAAAAATGTGGTGAGATATATATGTAATGTCTGAAATCATCCCAGTCATAAAATCTGAAGCGGCGCATAGAAACTAAAAAACCCATAAATCCTATACCCAAAAATATTATAGCAGGAAGTATAGCCCACCATTTTCTTGGAGATGCTACAAATACCGATAGGAAAGCCAGACCTAATGCCATTGGAAAGATCGGATATGGGTTTTGAAAGTAGAAATAGTAATCTAATGTCCCATAATTCCACGCAAAATAAAATCCACCCAAAACTACCAGAAACGTTCCTGAAAAAACGCCTCTTCTATCTTCTCTGCGGGTCGATTTAATCCACATATGTAATCCAAGGAACACAGTAATAACAGGGATAAGCAGATCCCAGGGGACATAATAAATATCTATAGAGTCCAAAATCATAACCACTCCGATACCAACAAGGATCAAACCGGGAATTATGGACCCGTTTCTATTCATTTTGTCTCCTCTCCAACAGCAGGAGCTTCAGGCAATACGAAAGATAGGATAATATATGCTGCGATTAAACCGGGCGACATCCCGGTGGGCAGTGTTAATATAGTTGCAATGATCCAAATTATTCTGATAATAGTAGGATCAATATTGAAATACTCGCCAATTCCGCCGCATACGCCGCTTATCTTTTTATCATCCACGGATCTGTATAAAGTCTTTCCGGCTGGCATTTTGCCGCTGATTTTCTTTGGAATAAGAGGAATTTCATCGCCTCTTTCCTGTAAATAACGGAAAATAAAATATGCTCCGAGAGAAATAAATATCACTGCAACAATTGACTGGAATGAAAAAACATTGAATATCCAGTCCGGGAGCCATAAAAAATTCATGAAATTTCTGAAGATAAGATGCATTCCGGCCAGTATAAAAAGTATCCCCATTAATATTAATAATATGTTAGATTTTGAATTTGATTCTAACTCTTCGCTTTCTTCAGGATTTTCCGGTATTATCAACCAGCCGATCATATATGCCCAGAATCCTAAGCCGCCTGCAGGAATAGCGGCAGCAAAAATGATCCTGACTAAGGTCGGATCAATCTTGAAATATTCAGCAACACCCCCGCAGACACCGGCGATCATTTTGTTGGATTGTGATCGGAATAGACTCTTATATTCATAACCAGGGGGAGATTCCTTTGATTTTTTCATTTTTCCCCTCCATTATTAAGTGGAAACTTTTTTCTTAATAATTTATCTATTTGGTTCCCCATTGAATCATAAAATGCTTACATACCAAATAGCTTAACATATATAGATACGCACATAAAAATCAGTTGTTTCAAACAGCGATCATGAATCAGGACTGTTATATTTAGAATATTTGAAGATATGATTACATATTACTCAAGAATAGCAAGGAGATGACCTTTGTCAATAGCCTGATTTTCCGTTACATTGATCTCTCTGACTTTACAATCCCTGGGCACCCTTATTTCATTTTCCATTTTCATTGCCTCAATTATCGCAATACTCTCACCTTTGGTTAATTTATCTCCTGCGGAGGCATTAACTTTTGTAACTAAACCGGGCATGGGAGAAACAATCCTTAGCTGGTCATCCTTCTGACTTGTGCCGGTACTGAATTTTTCAAGAAGAAGATCTCTTTCAGTTTTCACCTTTACTGAAGTAGTTTTGCAGCCTAAATGAATATTAAGATCCTGTCCCGTATTTTCTATTTGAACAGGAATGATCCGGTTGTCTTTCAATACAAAAAATTGATCTTTGCCGGTACTCTTATTAATTTTAAAAGAGAGTTTGTTTTTACCTTTTAATAGTCTTACTGGGGATTGATGATCATCATTGACTTCTATTTTATATGAACTTCCTTCGAGCTCTGAAAAATAGTTCCTGGCAGAAAGTGTTTCTCTCTTTTTTTCTGGATTATCCATTATATCCTCTTATGATTTCCTCATAGAACTCTTCAAACCTGTAGTTTTCCAAAGGCTTGTTCGTTTTTCAGCGTCCCCGGATTTTTGAAAACTTGTTTTCTTGTGATGTTTATAATATGCAGCAACTATTGCGGCTATCATTTTTTCATCGTTATTAAATTTATGAATAAGTTCCGGATCAAATTCCTGAGTGATAAAATCAGTATCGAAATCACCGGATATGAATTTTTTATGATCAAGAACATAATAACAAAAAGCCAGATTTGTTTTGACACCTGTTATAATATAATCATTTAAGGCATGTTTAGATTTTTTTATAGCGCCTTTACGGTTTTCTCCAGTGCAGATAAGTTTGGCTAAAAGAGGATCATAATAAACAGAAACCTCAGAATCAGCATCAATTCCGCTGTCTATTCTGATACCTTTACCCATGGGTTCACGAAGCTTTGTTATTTTTCCTATAGATGGATAAAAATCATTTAAAGGATCCTCAGCGTAAATCCTTGATTCGATTGAATGTCCCTTCCAGGTAATGTCTGACTGGCTGTATCTTAACTTTTCACCGCCGGAAATTCGTATCTGCTCATTGACAATGTCAATTCCGGTTACCTGTTCGGTAACACCATGTTCTACCTGTAGACGCGTATTCATCTCAAGAAAATAAAAATTGCGGTACTTATCCATTAAAAATTCAACCGTCCCGGCATTCGTATAATTACACGCTTTTGCAGCTTTTACCGCTATTTCGCCAAAATTCAAGCGTTCCTCATGTGACAATGTCGGAGAAGGAGCTTCTTCTATCACCTTTTGATGTCTTCTCTGAATTGAACATTCACGTTCCCCAAGATGTATATAATTGCCGTGTGTATCCGCGAGGATCTGAAATTCAATGTGTCTGGGAGATTCAAGGTATTTTTCCAGGTACACGTCAGGATTACCGAAAGAAGATGTTGCTTCGGAAACCGCCCTGTTATATGAATCCTCAAAATCTTTTTTGGATTCAACCCTTCTCATACCTTTTCCGCCACCGCCGCCGGCTGCTTTTATCAGCACCGGATAACCAATCTTTTCTGCAATCGTTTTTGCTCTTCCAACATCCGAAATAATATCTTCAGTACCGGGTACAACAGGAACACCGGCATTCATCATAATCTTTCTTGCATCGGTTTTATTACCCATTTGTGAAATTGCTTTATCCGGAGGTCCAATAAAGATTATTCCTGCTTCACGCACTTTCTTTGCAAATATCGCATTTTCCGATAAAAATCCGTATCCGGGATGAATAGCATCACATTTTGCCTTTAATGCTGTCCGGATAATTTTATCCATCTTTAAATAGCTTTCGGATGCAGGTGATTCACCTATAAGGAAAGCTTCATCAGCTCGTATCGTATGAACTGCATTTATATCAGCAGAGGAGTAAACTGAAACCGATCTGATTCCTAATTCTCTGCATGATGTTATGATCCTGTTTGCAATTTCACCACGGTTCGCAATAAGGATTTTCTTAATTTTCATTTTATCTCTGGAGTTTTATTTGCTCTGATCAGCATTTTCTGTATACAGAAGATTGTAAAAATAATAGTTCTTGAGAATCTCTTTTACAAAAACTTTAGTTTCCGAATACTCTATACTTTCAATAAACACATCCATATCTGTCGTTCCGTAACGATCCATCCATCTTCTGACTGCCGGATCACCTGCATTATAAGCTGCTGCAACAAGGGGGAGGTTTTTCCTGAACCTTTGAAAAAGGTCCCGGATATTTCTGATTCCCATCTGCAGATTCGTTTGAGGTACATATGCGTCAGCAATTGAAAAATCACTGATGCCTAAAGATCTTGCCAGGCTCTTTGCAGTTGCTGGCATTAACTGCATAAGTCCTATCGCTCCTGCAGATGAATAAGCATCAAGTCCGAATAGACTTTCCCGTCTTATTATTCCGAATATAAAATTGTTATCAACCCTGCGTGAATCCGGTATCCCGGATATTAACTCAAGATAATGCTGAGGATACAAAGCTTTTAGAATGTCGCTGTTTCCGGTCCCGAAATAATATCGGTTATAAATATAATCTGCAAGCTGAACAGCCTCTCTGTAGGTCCCCATTTCATTTAATGCAAGATACAGTGCTAACAAACCGTTTTTTGTGCTTTGATCCCTTCTGACTTTGTTCAATTCCATGGATCCCCACGGCTCACCGAAGATCAAACCTGCCTCGATAACATTCTTTAAATTCTCGGGAACAGAAATATTCTCAAAAACATCCGAATCAAAATCGATCTGGATATTTTCACCAAGTCTTTCCCTGGAAATGATCACGTAATAATTACGTTCTTTCCTTTCAGCCAGTTTTTTATATATCGCAAGAGCCTGGTCGCTCTTGTTTAACTTATCATATGCCTTTGCTTCCCAGAATGCTGCCTGTATTGCCAGATTACTCCCTGTGTGCTTCTGTTGAAGCTCCTTGAAGTAAATGCTAGATTTTGTCAGATAGTCGTTCTTATATAAACAGAATCCAACTTTAAACAAAGCTCTGTCGCGGTATTCGTTTGGTGCAGGTTTATCAGCAACTTTCTGATAGGCCTCGGATGCTTTGAGCAGTTCTCCTCTTCGTTCGAAATTTAATGCGTTTATCCATAACGATTCTGCCGCTTTGCTGTCTCGAGGATATTCACGTGCATATCTGTCAAATTCTTTCTCCGCTGCTTCAATGTTTCCGCTTCTGCTGTAACTCCTTGCAATATATAATCTTGAATCCCTGATTAATCTGGCTTCATTTAAAAGATCAAAAGCTCTGCTGAAATCCTCAATCGCATTGACATAATTTTCCTCGGTATAAAAGATCTTACCTCTTTCAAAATATGCTCTTCCGGTTGAAGTTCCTTGAGGGTACTTTTCAAAATAACTGTCTAAAAGTTCCTTTGCCTCATTTGTCCTTTCGTGATAATTATATACCGAAGCTATCAATACAATTTCATTTTCCAAAAGGTCTATATTGTTGCTATTTCTGTTATCGTAAATCAGATCGGCAGATTTCAAAGCAAAAGTATCTGAAAGCGAAGAACGGATAATGCTGGACAGCCTGTTTATTCCTTCATCCTCATTATTTAGATTGATAAAATTTAAACCAATATAATATCTGATCTCATTTCGGCCTGCTTTTAGATTCCTCGCATTTTCTATTGGCAGAAGTAATTTATTTGATTCGGAATAATTATTTAATTGATGATATATATAACCGCCCTGAAACTGTGCTTCACGTAAAACTACCGAGTTAGGGTAATTTTTACTTATTGAAGCATAAATTGCACCGGATTCTTTCCTGTTGTCTAAATGATTGTTGCACGCAGCCAAATAGAAATCTATATAATCATTATAGGATGTTCCGGAGTTTTTAGCCTGATCCAGTAACACAGATGCGTCTGTATATTGCCCTGTATGATATAAACACATCGCTGTTTTTAGGATTAAAGACCGTTCGTCTTTTAATTCGGTATTGTTTTCTGTTGCTTTAGTATAAAAGGAAAGCGCTTCATTATATCGTTTCAACCGGTAGGAGTGATCGCCCGTTTTTATCATTTTTTCCACTTCAGTTACGGGATTCTCTACCTGTAAAGAGATAGCACTATCAGTGAATGAAAAGAAAGCGAAAGTAACACATAAAGCAAAAACAAAGATCTTATAAAATTTCATATTTAATATCTTATAATTATTAACAGGCTTTTCTATAATGTAAATTCTCAGTATTTATCAACTTTTTATTCAAATTTACTCTATCTGATTATCACCATTTTTTCTTTAACAATGAAGTTTTTGCCCTTCATAATATAAATATAAATACCGCTCGGTACAAGCTCATTATTGTCATCACGGCCGTCCCATAGAATTTCATTATTGTACAAACCGGGAAAATATGAATTCCTGGGGAATCTTTTTACTATATTACCGCCTAAATTATATATATTAATTTCAATCTCGGATGTCTCTTTTATCTCAAACGGGATTTTTATCTTATCAACTATGCCAAAATTAGCAGGACTCGGAATCGTCGGATGAAGCACATTATTAACAATTGGTTTTGGTGTTGAAAAGTGAAGATCAATTGTAAGAGGATATGTGGATGGAGGAACAGACCGGACCTGTTTGGCAATAACAGTCGGTATTAGAACAACTTCAATATTGTCAAAAACACTCGAAATGGTTCCCGAAGCTGTTACTCCATCTAAATATTGAAACTCCTGAACCCGGGGCTCTTCATTATCTGATGTTAATATCATTGTGGCTCTCCAGAGATCTGCGTCCTCTGCTATAGCCCACAGATCAAAACTGTAGGAGCTCGGAAAAGATCGTACTATAGAAAGATACTTTGAAGAAAGAAAAACATTGTCAATAGTAAATAATGTGTCACCGGGATTAATATACCCCTTAGTTGGGATTAATTCAGGATACATGTTTCCTTCAGAGTAGTAATCTATTGTGTTCGCCCTGGAACCTGTAAAATAATTCCATACATAAAACTCATGAAGAGCATCCGCAAAAGAAGTGGTATAATTATTAATAAGAACATATTCAATATTGTCAATAGCCTGAGCAAGGTGCATTCTTTCCCAGACAAGCCTTATCAGATCAGGATCATACCTTTTTGCGATAAAGTGATTCCAGATCGACATTCCGTATTCTCTCTGACCGAATTTGTTCGTAAAACTGAGATCAAAACTGTTAGTATCAGGTTTGACAGGATTTATCGAATTGCCGAATAACTCCGGCAGATATTGAAAATAATCGTTTACTTCAGGATACATTACATCCTCGAACCAGGTGGACGTCATCTCATAAAAGAAAATATCAGCCGGTCGCCACATATATGCGAACTGGACAGCATGGTGATATTCATGTGCAGCAGTAACCCTAAGGGCTTCCAATCCGGTTGTATAATAAATGCTTCCTTCAAAATTATCATCTATTCTTATATAAGTAGAATAATCTGCCCAGGGTGTTCCTGCCTGTTCCGTTTCCCCAAGAGTTTCTCCATAATTACCGTCACCCAGTTCAACAATGTATATATCATATTCATTTCCGTCTACTCCGTCTAATGGAGGAGATTTATATCCTAACACATTTACATAGTGATCATGTACATAATCAAATGCTGCTGCAGCTTCATCAACAAAGTCAGGAATTCCGTTCGAGTCATTGTCCTCATCAGAAACGGCATAAGGATGACTCTGCTCTGTTGTATAATGTATTTTAAAGGTGCCGCCCGGACTGATATATTCATTCGGAAGTGTAGGCCTCGAAAGAAACTGTCTGAAAAATGCCTGGTCCTGCGAAGAAAAATTATTCATTTCCGTCCGTAACAGATTTACCAGTTCTGTGCCGCATTTTTCCGGTTTTTCATCCGCATATCTGTATTGATCGGGTAACCTTTCCGGAGCATACCTTAGATATCCCCTGTATCTGGCATAATTCGTCTGAGATATTTGTCCTGCACGCAGTTCGGCTTCCAGTCTTGCTGTACCTTGCTGAGCGAACAAAACAGCCGTGTTTGTAAGTAAGACCACCAAAATTGCCGGGATAGGGTATTTTATATAACGGTCATTCATAATTGTATTATCTCTCTCTTGAGAATAATAATTATATTTTCTGTTATTTCCTCTTAAATTCAAGTGTTAACGGTACTCCTGCAAAATTGAAATCTTCTCTGATTTTGTTATTCAGGTATCTTTTATATGATTCGGTAATTCCGTCAGGATGATTAGTGAAAAATACAAAAACCGGTGGAGCGTGTTTTATCTGGGTGCAATATTTAATTGAAACAGGTTTTCCTCTGTACGCAGAAGGATGGTGGCTTTTGAACCAATTTTCAAGATGTTTGTTAAGTATGTTGGTCTCGATTTTTTTACTCCATTCACAATAAACGGATTCACACTGGTCTAAAAGTTTATGCACACGCTGTCTGGTTTTTGCAGATGTTGATATAATTTGAATGTATTCAGCATTTTTCAGATTAAATTTCAACTCTTTTTCCATCTCTACATAAGTCCTGTCATCTTTATCCACAAGATCCCATTTGTTCAGAACAAGGATCATTCCTTTTTTTGCTTCGGATGCCATTTCTATTATTTTCATATCCTGGACAGTCAATCCCTCCTGAACATCTAATATTATCATGGCAACCTGGCATTCCTGAATACTTCTAATAGTTCTTAAACTGCTGTAATATTCTATATTGTCATAAATTTTCTTCCGTTTACGTAAACCTGCCGTATCAATCAGCTTGAATATTTTACCCTCTTTTTTTATGTAAGTGTGAATGGAATCTCTGGTGGTTCCGGGTATGTCGGTTACCAGCATTTTCTCTTTTCCTGCAAGAGAGTTAACGATCGAGGATTTACCGACATTAGGCTTGCCTAATATTGCTATCGAGAATTCAACATCTTTTTCAATCTCATCGGACTTTTCGGGCAGTTTATCCAAAACTTCATCAAGCAGATCACCAACAGACCTTCCCTGAAGGGCGGAGATAGTAACAGGTTCACCAAATCCGAGCTTCATAAACACACCTGCATCTGCTTCAAAATGCTGAGCATCTACCTTATTAATAACAGGAATTACAGGTTTATTGCTCTTAAGGAGTATTTTACCGATCAGCATATCATTGTTTGTAATACCTGACCTGACATCTGACATAAAAAGAATCAAATCGGCTTCATCTATCGCTTCCTCAACCTGAAATCTTATTCCCTTGTCAATCTCGTTCTCCAGATGATCTATATACCCCCCGGTATCGACGACCATCATATTTCTGCCGCACCATTCTGCTATTGCATAATGCCTGTCTCTCGTAACACCGGAACGTGCATCAACAATGGCATCTCTACGGCCTATAATTCTGTTAAAAAGTGTCGACTTACCCACATTGGGTCTCCCGACAATTGCTACAATTGGATCTGACACATTACTCCCGGGTTATTTATTTTCAATTTGCAGAAAGCAAATTGAAAACTTTCGAAAAATCATAATTATATTGATACACTTTCTTTCCGGTTTTTCCCGATATACTCTCGACAGTTTCATCATCCAGAGTCAGTCCGTCTGTGTTCAGGCAGTTTGGCGGCAGCAAATACAGATCATTTTCTGTTTTGTCATTTTTAATAACGTCAATAAAATCTTTTCCCGCAATTAGTCCGCTTACATCAACACCGGGTCCGTAAAAATTATTAATTACTCCGTTTATTTCTGCTGTTAATCCGTCTATTTTGTTTAATTCGGGTGCAACAAACTCATTAAGTACCGGCTCCGCTAATTTACCCGTCAACAAACTGATTTTTTTCGGGATTTCCATTCTTCGGGGAAAATTCTTCTTCTGAAACTTTATATCCTCGAGAAACTGTCTTGTTAATCCGACACCATTTTCAAGCTGATATAACTCTCCATAGTGCTTAATGGATGGTATACCCTTACCGGCTTTTAAATACCACTCATCGGATAAATAAAGAAATCTATCACTAAATTTGCTCAGAAATCTCCTTTGATATTTGCTGATCTCGGGGATCAGCTTCTTTGCATAATCTGCTGTTACCGCCCAAAACTGATAAAGATCCATTCTGTGTTTTGTAAGACCAATGGGTACAATTGCGATTGACCTGATACCAGGATAAAATTTTTCAAGCGCTTCAATAGTTTCGTTTAAAATATCACCATCATTTATCCCGGGACAAAGAACTATCTGAGTATGAAGCTCGATATTATTGTCAACAAGAATGTTTATCTTCTCGATCAGCCTATCATCTCGTTCTACTCCGAATAAAAAATTACGGATCTCCCGGTTAACAGCATGAACGGAAATATATAACGGACTTAACCTCTGTGAAATGATCCTGTCTATATCTGTATTGCTGACATTGTTAAGAGTAAAATAAGCGCCGTGAAGAAAAGAAAGCCGAAAATCTTCATCATGAAAATACAAGGACTTCCTCAGACCTTTGGGATTCTGATCAACAAAACAAAAAGGGCATTTGCTGCCGCAGTGTCTGTATTTAAAATCCTCGAACTCTAAACCAAGGTCTTCTTCCGGATCCTTATCAGTCCGGAAATTGTAATATTTCCCGTTCCTTAGTACGTTTAGATTAATATAGTCTTCATAAATATTGAATTGGTAATCAATTATATCCCGGACAGGTTTACCGTTTATGCTTTTTATATCATCCTGTATCTGCAGACCTAAAACGTATCCCAAACCGGTATTTTCAACTGATTTAATTTTCATCTCTAATAGTGTTAAATCATCATATTTTAGTAATTTACATTAATGCAAACAAATTATTAAATTCAGCAGTTTCAATTAAACACCTATAACTGGTTCATAAATCAAAAATTATTAATAGTTTGCATAAACCTAAAATTTACTGAAACCATTGATATAATTCAAGCAAAACTTTGAATATTGAAAATATGAATATAGTTATAGAAGAATTAGAAAAACATAAGGTAAGATTAAGCCGTATTTCAGTCTGATACCCTTTTTATATCGGCTCCTAATGCCGAGAGTTTTTCTTCTATGGCTTCATAACCTCTATCGATATGATAAATACGATGAACTTCGGTAGTGCCTTGTGCTTTTAAACCGGCAAGAATAAGGGATGCGCTTGCTCGAAGATCCGTTGACATAACCGGAGCACCTTTCAGTTCTTTTACTCCGCTCACATAAGCTTTATTAAATTCTACTTTAATATCGGCACCAAGCCTGTTCAATTCCGCTACATGAGTAAATCTGTCAAGGTAAATAGTATCCTCTACTACACTGTTGCCGTTTGCGATACTCATTAATGCGATCCACTGAGCCTGCATATCAGTCGGGAAACCCGGATATATTTCTGTCACCACGTCAGTCGGTTTTATATATCCTTCACTTTCAATAATTATGTCTTTATCCGCACTGATGCTTGCTCCGGCAACTTTTAACTTGTCAATTATTGATGAAAGATGATTTTGTTCGGCATTCTCTAACGTAACTTTCCCGCCGGTTAGTGCAGCAGCGGTCAGAAATGTACCGGCTTCGATTCTGTCTGGTATCACCGATGTTTCTAATGAATTTAATTTTCTGACACCTGTAATTCTTAATTCTTTTGAGCCGATTCCTTCTATATTTGCTCCCATTTTGACAAGATTATACGCCAATGATGATATTTCAGGCTCGATTGCTGCATTAGTGATCACTGTTTCACCCTCTGCCATTACCGAAGCCATAAGTACATTGCCTGTCGCGCCTACACTGGATTTCCTGAAATGTATTTCCCCTCCGGTCAGTTTGGATGCGGATGCCTTAATGTATCCTTCTTCAAGTTCAATATGAGCGCCAAGTTTTTCCATCCCGTATAAATGGAGATCTATAGGCCTGGGACCCCAGGCGCAGCCGCCGGGCTGAGATACTTTAGACTCTCCGAATCTTGCCAGCAGTGGCCCCATCACATAAACGGAAGCTCTCATCGTTTTAACTAATTCGTACGGTGCCTCAACAGAATTTATTCCGGACGTATCAAGCAATAAAGTGCCATCCTTCAATTCGGATTCAGCGCCAAGCATGTTTAAAAGACGACACATAGTAAAAACGTCCCTCAAATGAGGGACGTTTTTAATTATACTTTTTCCATTAGATAAAAGAGCTGCCGCTATAAGCGGTAAAACAGCATTCTTTGCACCGCTGATCCTGACGGATCCTTCAAGCTTTCTTCCACCGTTTATTATTAGTCTGTCCATATTATCTGTTCTGCTTCAATAGAGAATCAAAGAGTCTCTCCCGGTGCATATTGAAAATACCTATATGTAAATCTTAATAGATATCGATTGTTATTGTTCTCGATGTTACCTTTCCACTGACATTGTCTTTTATTTCTATTGTCAGATTCGCACGGCCAGGCATGAGATCTGCCATGTCAAATGCCAGGTATTCAACAGAAAATGAATTATTGCCCGATCTCTTATCTGTTGTTGTTGTTTCAGCTTTCTTGTCCTGACCAGGGATTAATGATTTTATCGCTGCAACCGGTCTGTTATTAGGATCAAACACCTCAATTATTCTGTTTATGTCGTACGATGTGGTTCCGTTGGGACGCTGTGTCAAATTATATATTTCAAAGTAAATATATATCAAGTCGCCTCTGTTAACCGCCCTGTATGGATAAGGAACAACAGACAGATCATTTTTGACGAACAATGATTTATCTTCAGCCGCCGGTTCTATCTTGTACGACAACTGTACATCACTGATCATTAAAGAATCGCCGCTGTAATCTCGTATATTTGTATCTATCTGTAAAGATGTTTCTTTTTCACCCTGAACATTTCTGCCCGTGAAAAACAAGTGATAATCCTCTGGTTCAACCTCAAAATTGAATTGATTGAACGTGGAAGTCTTCTGCTCTAAATCTTTTGACTCAAGCAACAAACTTGTAAATGCCGTGTCACTGACAACCGGGAGAATATCTTTATCCTTTATCACTGCGTTATATTCGACGAATGCAAGAAATTTATTGTCCGATTCTTTCGAGAAATCAAGATTTCTATACTCAACAACAGAATAGATCTCGACTCTTGTCTTACCCCCATATCCTCTGAATGTTGCCCAATCAAGTAGAACAGGCAGACGTTTCTTGGGTTTATTCACATCAACAATGCTGGTTGGATATTTTTCTGTCACTTCATTTTTCAGCAGTAATTCAGGAACAATAAATTCATGAAGGAAAGATGTATTTTCAAAAAATTCAAGGGAGAACAGATCGCCATAACCTTTTGTAATAAGTTCATCTACCATTGCCTGCAATTGCTCATCGTTTGTAACGTACGAATCAAGATAATTAATGGATTCATCCCTCGTGTCTATTTTCTCTAACTGATCCTGATAATGATTGTATAAAAATTGATACGGGCCGCCTAATTCAGCTCTGAGAGGCTGAAGATATAACCTGCCGCCCAGTTCTTTTCCAATAGTCGCTTCATTTAATGATTCGACATACGTAAAATAGCCATCATTCATCTCAACAAAATCGAATGTAAGGAATGAATCGAGATTTCTGTAGATCCAGGACTGATTCGCCTTAACCTGTGTCATGTCATTTCTTGAAGATAACGTATATCTTCTGTCAGTCTCAAAAGGATTACCCATAGTTTCGGCATTCGCGATCCCGCCCGGATCAATATACACTGCATTTTCACCGGGATGACCATATTTGAGATAGACTTTTCCCCGATCGTCAAAACCGGTATATTCTTCTGCATGCCATTCTTTTTCAAATTTATTAGGCAATATTTTGAACTCTTCATATACAAAATTGATCCTGTTGAAAAACTCTTCTTTTACTTCATATATATCATCTGCAGGTGTAGGATCCTTTAATCTGAACCACCTTTCCCGGTAAGCATTTCTTTCATGTTGACTGGTTAGAGATAAAAATTCAGTTTTCTCATTATAATTCAAAAGGAAGTGAAAACAATAGTCCAGATGGTTATGGAGACCGTTAAATAGCAAATATGGAGGTTCAAATAAATTGTTATCGCTGTAGTATATGGGTTGTAATCGTTTGAATCTATTCTTCTGTTTGTTCCAGACAGTTGCAAAATGATACAATTGTTTTATATAAAGTTTCTGATCCTCAGGGATAAATGAAGGATCAACAAATCTCGAAGGATCAAGTTTATATTCATCAAATAACTGATTGGCTAAAAAATTCGGAATCTTTTCAATATCTGTTAATTTTACCTTTTCCTCAAATGGCATTTTTGCAATTGCCTTCTCAAGATTTTCTCTTGCACTTCCATATGCAAGATTTTCAAAAGAAACTATCATCATGTCCAGATATTTGTCATATGGAATGTCATCAGCTAAAAACTCTGCTTTATTATATGCTAACCTGGCTCCATGGAGATCATCTCCTAAAAACAGTCCCCATCCGATCTCAAATAATACTTCCGGATCCTGAGGATCGCTAGCGTATGTCTGAGAATAAATTGTTTTTAAGGCTTCGCAACGGGTCTTCATATTATAAGTAAAAAATTTCTGTAGACGAGCTAAGGCCATATATCCTTTGATCTCTGTGGGGTTGTCAATAAGATAACTCCTGAGTATTTCCAATGCCTCCTGAGGTTCTTCATTTTCAAAATATGCCTCAAATATTGCCATTTTTGAATCCCCATGACTTGGATCTATTTCAAGAGCTTTATTAAAATGATTCATGGCTTCTTTGGTCTTGGAGGCTAAAAGGCTTCTGGGCTTGCTCATTTCAATCATCCCAAGTACATAATAGCCGTCTGCAAAGTTCTTATCAATGTCAACCGTTTTCCTTATATACTTTTCAGCCCTCTCATATTCTTTCAGCTCAAGGTTTACTTTGCCCAAAAGAAAATTTGCCGTCAGGTCTTTGTCATTTTGATCAAGTATTTGAAGTAAAATAACTTCTGCTTCTTGAAATTTTTCCTGATCAAAAAGTTTTTGTGCTTCATCAATAGTCTGAGCGAATATCTGAGCTGAAAAAACTAATGTGACAATAAAGACTATTGCATAAAATTTTGTATTAAATACTCTTTTTCCTAAACTCATGATTACTCCCATAAAAATTTGACATACTTCCCCTATCGTGCTTTGCCGCACCTGTAAACATCAGAAGTATTGGAAAAGTTATTACTAAAAAATGATGATCTCTAATTAATACAGTAACTACTTTAATTAATATACTTAAATCTACTATCTTATAATAATATAAACAACAAAAAGATTCAAAAAAATAGAATATTTCTGAAAAACTCAGGTTTTTATCCAAATAATATTCAAACCTTGAAAAACCTTCTTATATATATTATATAGATATTAACGTATTTTATTCCAAAATAATTAACAATATTATTGTTTAATCATTTCTTCAGCGCTTTTCAGGTGGATATTTGTAACCTTATCACCTGCAATCAGTTTTGCTATTTCTATGATTCTGTTTTCTTTGTCTAAATCAGATATGCGCGTAACAATCCTCCCGTTTATCTCTGTTTTTTCCACAGAATAATGGGCATCAGCCATCCCGGCGATCTGGGGAAGATGAGTTATGCACAAAACCTGATGAACCTTCGATAAATTATTAAGCTCTTTTCCAACTGCAGACGCAATTCTGCCCGAAATTCCCGAATCTATCTCATCAAAAACTAAAATCGGAATCGGATCGGATTCCATTAATGCAGCTTTGATAGCAAGCATAAGCCTTGACAACTCTCCCCCGGAAGCAATCTGTGAAATTGGCAGAAAGCGCTCAGATTTTCCGGATGCAATAATAAATTGTATGTCATCTATACCGTTTTCATTCCCTGAAAAATAATTTGTACCGCTTTTTACTGATATTCCGCTATCAATATTATTAGATTTTTCCCGCTTGTTTATTAGAATATCAAAAAGAGAATTTTTCATGCCCAGGTATGCTAATCTGTGTAAAATCTTTTTCCTGAGTTTTTTTGCGGTTTCTATTCTTTTCTCAGATAGTAGTTTGGATAGTTTTGTATAATTAGAATTCTCGGAAGTTATAGCTTTTGCAAGTTTATCGACATCACCCTTTATTTCTTCAACACCGGAAAGATTTTTTGCGAGTTCATCTTTTAAGGTGAGAATACCCTGGATATCCGTCTTGTATTTTTTCTGAAGATGCCTCAGAGTGTCAAGTCGCTGATTAATTTCATTAAGTCTGTCAGGATCAGATTCTATGTTTTTACCATATGAAAACAGATATTTGGCCGATTCTTCTATACTTACTATCGCTGAAGTCAGATCGTTGTCAATTTGACCTATTTCCGGAACAAGATCCTTTAACTCTTCTGTAGTTTTTAAAACTGTCCGAATCTGTGAAAAGACCGACTGAACATCATCATATAGAATTCTGTAACAATCATGGGTCAGGGAATTGATCTTTTCGACATTCTTTAATAATTTAAATTCTTTTTCAAGCTCTTCAATCTCGTTTATTCCGGGGTCGGCAGTTTCAATTTCCTTTAGCTGAAATTCAAAAAAATCCCTCATCTCATTTATTTGAGATTTTTTTCTTAAAAGAGCAGCTTGTTGTCCCTGTAATTTTTCAATTTTCCTGAACGATTCAGAAACTTGATTCTTTAACGACTTTAATGAGCCAAATCTATCAATAATTTCATAGTAATTCTCAGGATACATTAAAGATTGGTGTTGGTGCTGCCCGTGTAGATCGAAAATCATTGAAAAAGTGTTCTTGATATGGGCAACCTTATATTGTCTGTCATTAATAAAACATTTGCTGCTGCCGGTTCCATAAAATTCTCGTCTTACTCTTAACTTTCCGTCGTCACTGCTTTTGACTTCTTCTAAGACTTGAATTTTTTCTATTTTGGTAATATCAAAATCGCCCTCAATATAACCTTTTTTTGTTCCCTTTCTTAAAACCCCCTTTGTGATCCTGTCTCCAAGGAGTATATTGATTGCACCGATGATAATAGACTTTCCGGCGCCGGTCTCACCTGTTAGAATATTCAAATCCGGAGAAAAATTTATCATTAAATGGTCTATTATTGCATAATTTTTAATCTCTAAGCTTCTTAACATAATCCAAATGAATGAAATTTAAGTGTGATTTGCTAAATCTTTTGATATGCAAGGAATTGATAGTATATAATATTTTTCAAACATAAGCAAGAAAAATAGCCCTCGGTTATTTTAAACTTATTTGCCGATTTTTCAAAAAAACAGTTAAGTATATGTTGTTTTTTCCAGCTGGTAGTGATAAATTGTTACATTTTAATAACTAAAACATATGTTATCTAAATTTCTTTCAGATTGTTATGGTAAATATAGATAATAAATACTGCTGTGTTTTATGCCAATATAAAGGATCATTCATTGACCTGGTACCAGTAAAGCTTTATGGTAAAATGTCTATGAATATATATAAATGTCCTTCCTGTAGTCTTGCATTTGTTTATCCTTTACCAACAAGAGAAGAACTTGAAAAGATTTATTCAGAGGATTATTTTGCCTCTGAATCGGTTTTTTCCGGATATGCGGACTACAATAAAAGCCGTCGAAGAAATTACGGCGAAGGACGTATTTTCGGCAAAAGGATCAGATCCGAATTCGAACACCGCAGAATACTTGAAGTCGGATGTGCAACCGGTTTTTTTCTCGAAGGATTGAAATCTTCGGTAAAAGCCGATTTATATGGTATTGAACTTTCTCAATGGGCTGCTCTAAATGCGGGGAAAAGAACCGGAATTACAGTAAAATCCGGCACTCTGGAAGAATCGGATTTTCCGGATGAGTATTTTGATCTTATAATATTGAGAGATATAATTGAGCATACCTCTGATCCGGTCATTTTTCTGAAAAAATGTTTCACATCACTCAGAAATGGGGGAAAATTATTTATCAAGATTCCGAATGGCAGGTGCAATTTACAACCGTTCTTAAATACCAATAGAAAATATAATGTTCCTGTAAACCTGTCTCAGGCACATCTATATTATTTTGAAAACCGAACTTTGAAGAAAATAATAAAAGACTGCGGATTTAAAATAAACAGTTTTTATGCAGTAGGTCTGAAAAGAGGACTGAGAGCCCTTGGATATATACCAAAATATAAGAAAAAAGATTCAACGCTCTTAAATGTCGAAGATAAAACGAAAAGTATCACTAAACACAAAGAAAAAATTCCGGGAACTGACACCGCAGAAAAAATTGAAACAAGTCAATCCAGCGGTTTCAAATCATCTGACCTGTACGCTGAATACAAATATTTTATCAAACACAAATTAAAAGTCCCACTGTCGATCGGCCATAATTATATTCTATGGGTTCAGAAGGTATAAGACCAGACAAATAAAAAGGCCTAAGCTTTTTTCAAACTTAGACCTGTATGTTTTTGACCTCTAATATTATGATTTATCTGAGTATTTGTGTTCCGATCCCGTAACCAAATCCAAAATTAAAAGAAACTCCGCTGAAATCTTTCCAGTTAGCAAGGTAATCATTAAATACCAAGTATCTGTATCTTATACTTATGTCAAAAAAGAGCTTGTTATTAGTAAATATTTCAGAACCGATCACGGTGTAATATGAAGGAGCATAATCAAAATTTCTTGTAGTACTGCTGCCGTTTCGAATATAACCCATCCCGACCGCTGGTCCGCCTCCTACTCCTATATAGGGATAAAATCGTTTAAACATGTTTGTGATCGTGAAACCTTTTCTCAGGCCGGCATATACCGGGAAAATGGATGCTTCATAAAAATCATTGTTATTAAAGCCCAAAATCCTGTCATAAAAACTGTCATTCGCTCTGTTTGAACTTGTAAAAAAGTATCCTACTTCACCAACCAGATATAAATTCTGTTGAAGACGGTGGTTGTAAAAAGATGAAAATCCAAAAGAATTCTGAAAAATAGAAGCATTAAAAATACCTCTTTGATTAAAACCATCTGGATTGATCCCGGGTCTTGGCACAGACTGCAGAGGATTATGCACCCTATCAATCATCGAAAGCATTCTGGCTTCAAATTGTGCCTGAATAAGGCCAATATTAGATTGATTGTATTCCTGTTTTCCCTTGCTTCCGTTATTGGTATTTGTTTTAATCTGTCCATAAAGGGATAACGGCAGCAATATTAAAAAAGCCGTGAAGTAAATAAGAGATTTCTTCATAATATTTCCTTCTGATAAAACTATAGAAAAAGGGATTCTATATTATCTACAAATTTTATAGCTATTTTATTCCGATTGAATTGAAATTCTTGTTATTTAACTGTATTACCTTCAAAAAAGTTCAGTGACCTCTGATCGGATCGTTCCTCCTTTGTCAGAAAAAACAGTGACCTTAAAAGTTGAAGCGCCTTCTCCTTTTTGAACTGTCCAGGATATTGTCCGTGATTGTTCTGTTACTGATACTGTATAGGGATTTGAACCTGCAAGATGTCCTACAATAACTTTCTGACCGCCTCCCGAAACCTGCCCGTTTGTTATATCGATCTTTGCCTCAGGAGGTTTCACGATCTGATTCTGAATTCTTCCGCCTCTCTCGCTGCCTGTGTATCCTCTTTCTGTAAGATTTGTAGATAGATATCCGGAATTTGTAATCGTGACCTCTATTTTGTACTGATTACTCCCCAGTTCAGTCACTTTTGGCTTGGTCATTGTTAATATTGGAGATTGTTCTGCTAAATACAGAAACCAGGGTATCTGGGCCTTACATTCCTGTTCCAAAAATTCAGCCGGTGGATTCTGTCCCAAAAATTTTGTATGCCATCCGCCGATTTCTACATTACCAAATTGAGGATGGTCGAATGGTGACCAGTCCGAGAAATATTTTCCTCCCAGTTCCTCATCATTGAATCTATGCTTTTCTGTTTCGTTGATCTGTCCGTCATTATTATAATCTTCCCACCAAAAATCACGGGGGCAATATTCAGGAACCCAGCCGACTATACCCCTGTCCCAGTATGCCCAGCTGATAAGTGTGCCATAACGATGCCGGACCGGATCTGTTGCACTCGGTCGCACATCTCTTCCTGTAGATTCTGTGTATTTTTCTCCCATTTTTACGATTAAAGAGATGTCATCCTGATTGAATTTTGTAGGATCGGAAGCCGAAGGAAGCCTGTAGACAAATCCGCCGGAAGTATGCCCGTGAATTATTCCTGTAATATTCGGATGAGCATTGATGAATTTTACTGTAGCATAAGTTTCCGGTTCTGATAAAGGAAAGTCTCCTGCGCCGCTCTGTAAATACTCCGGCTCCCAGTTTCGGGGAAAATTCCTGTTCATATCTATTCCGCCGATCCCATCCTCATTTATCCTTCCATCACCATCATTGTCTATTCCCTCTCCGATAACCCGGTAAAAGGGGCCAGTGTCATTTTCACTCCTGCGTATCATTATTCTCGGATCATCAGGATTCTTAATCATGTTACCGCCAGAGTCTTCAAATCTCATTTGGGTGATCCACCCGTCACCATCCAGATCCTCGGCAGGATCGTCATCCGGAATACCGTCGTTATCATTATCAACAGGATGTATTGTACTCCTTAATGACTGATCTTCAAGAAGAGCAATATCCGCTCCGTCAGGATTGAATTTAGGCCTGATATAAAATACTCTTGAATCAAGGAGTTCAGTTATTCTCCGGTCTTTATCAAAATTATCTAATAAATAACCAATAGTATATAAGGCAACTGCTGATCCGGTTAATTCCCCGGAATGAATTCCTCCATCAATATAAAATCCGGGTTTTTCCTCAGCAGGTTTGTTCTCCATGTTTGAAATTTCCATTACCATTAAATCTGTCCCGAGATAACTCTGTCCTATTGAATACAATTTAGTTAAATGAGGATACTGCTTAGTGAACTCATTTAAAATTTTATGTGTCTCTGAGGTAGTATAATAACGGTTCCAGTCAACCTGTCCAACTGAAGAAACAAGAGATTCATTCTGACAGACAAAGAAATGTGGTAATAATGCAATTAAAAAGACTACAAGGAAAATTCTTGAGGAAATTAAGGAGAGTCGCATAATTATCTCCCGACTAATTAATAAAAGATAAAGTTTATATGGAATGCTCGAATGTATATAAAAGAAGTGTTTAAACCAAAAAATAATTGGTCTTTTCCAAATTTTTGTCTTGTTAAATAATCCGGACAAGACAAGTTATTACTATAATCATTTCTTAATATTTAAGAAATGTACCAAAAAACGTAGCAGAAAACACTGTTAAAGGATTACTGTATTAGTAATTTGTATATTCTGATAGCATCTTCCTTGTATCGAAGGCATTCTCTGCATTTCTGTAAACAGCACATGCTCTGCACTCGATCCCATTACATCCGCCGCTTTCGATCATGACAGACCAGCAAGGATAATTTTTAGAATTATAGGCTATACAGTTTTCTTTATCCTTGTCACTGCATTTCTGTATCTTCCAGCATGGCAATAATGCAAGAATCCTTCTAATTCCTTCGACACTGAGCTTTTCCTGTTTGATTAAAGAGCGGATATTCTTTATCCAGTCCAGATCTTCAGCGGTAAACAGTCTCATTTTGGTCGAGGTTTTATAAGGAACTACCAATCCTTCATTTTCATACATTCTGATAGTTGAAGGAGATATCCCTATCATTTTTGCTGCAACACCTATTGGGAAAATAGGCTCATTTCTTAGATCAGTCGAATCAAGAACCATAACAACACACCTCTGCAATAGTGATTAAAAGATAATCTTTAATAGTAAATATAGTATTTATTGCAATAAAAGATATCAAATCTTACAAAAAATCGTCTTTAATCAGCCTAATTAGGTCGCATTTCAGGACAATTTTTGAGAAATTTATAATGTAAATAAAAGTAATTTAAGAAATGTTAAAATTTTCTAAAAGTGAATATCTGTTTTTGTAAAAATTTATGCTAATAAGAATAATTTGCTGTAGTTATTTTCAAAAATAGATTTTTACACTTATTTGCAATAATATAATACATTGCATTTGTTTATGCAAAGGTAATTTTTTTTCTCCCGCTTATTTATCAGAATATAACCGAATTTTTTGCGAAACCGTATACATAAATAATAGTATAATTTAAGGAGATGAATTTATAATTTTTTAAACAATTTTGATTTTTTAAACAATTTTACGATATTAGACCGTTTCAAAGATTAATTAACCTCATCAATCATTATGAGCTCAAAGCGTAAAACTTTTTTTATCATTGCCGGTGAACCATCCGGAGATATTCACGGAGCAAAACTTGTTGAAGTTCTCAAAAAGCGCTTTCCCGACTGTATTGTCTGCGGTATTGGCGGCGATAAAATGAACAACGAAGGAATGGAGTTGTTTTTTCATATTGAAAAAATGGCTGTCCTTGGATTGGTTGAAGTTATAAAACATCTTCCTTTTATTAAAGGTGTTTTTGATAAACTTCTACAGGAAATAAAGGATCGTAATCCGGATGCGCTTATCCTTATCGATTACCCGGATTTCAATATAAATCTCGCTAAAAAGGTCAAAAAAAGAATATCCAAAAACATAAAAGTATTCTATTATATATCTCCACAAATATGGGCATGGAGAAAAAACAGAATCAAATCCATGGAAAAATTTGTAGACTCCATGGCGGTTGTGTTTCCTTTTGAAGAAAAATTTTATAAGGATTCAGGAGTAAATGTAAGATTTGTTGGACACCCGCTTCTTGACATATTAATCCCCAATTATACTGAGGAAGAATTTCTAAAAAGAAATGGTCTGAAAAAAGATAGCAGCATTTTAAGTCTGCTTCCCGGAAGCAGGCGTCAGGAGGTGGAAAGACACCTGCCGGTCATGATAAAGGCAGCAGAGATAATAGCAGGAGAAATCCCGGATATAAAAATCTTTATTGGAAAAACACAAAACCTGCCCATGGATCTTTACGAAAAAATAACAAACCTTTCCGACCTGAAACCGGTAGTCACTGAAAACACATATGATCTTATGTATTATTCATCTGTTGTAACGGTTTCATCAGGAACAGCTACTCTTGAAACAGCCATAGCCGGCACACCGATGGTTATTATATATAGAATGGCCGCATTAACACACTTTGTTGCAAGAAAACTGGTTTCTCTTCCTTATATAGGTATGGCTAATATCATTCACAGAAAAAAAATCGTGCCCGAGTTAATTCAAAAAGATGCAAATCCAAAAAAACTGGCAGAAGAACTGCTGGATATCCTAGAAAATAATAATATTTATACTGAAATGAGAGAAACTTTAAGAACTACACGTACGTTATTAGGTGAACCGGGTGCCGCTGAAAGAGCTGTAGATATGCTTAATGAATTAATTGAGTAATTCACTTAATATGTTAAATAAATATATATACTGGACGCTTTTTTTACTTGTATTACTGCCTTGTTTTGCAGGAGCGCAATCCTCCCGAATTCCTTCCGGCAATATTCATGATTTCCGAAAATATGAGGTTTTACGATATTCCAATTTTTTAATGAAAGGGAATGATGAAGATCCAGTCAAAATTGAAGAACAGGGTAAATACGATGTGCTGTGGTATGATATTGATCTGAATATTGATCCTGTTGGTAAAACCATCGAAGGAACGGTAAATATCCTTGCGGAGTGCATTGCTGACAGCCTGCCGTATATGCTGATCGATCTAAGTAATTATCTTGAAGTTACATCCGTTACAGGAAGCAATGTAACATCTCATGAACACTCAAATGACATAATCAAAATTATTTTCGGATCAGCATACAAATCCGGTAACCTTATTGAAATATCCGTTAATTATGGCGGAACTCCCAGGTCAATGGGTTTCGGATCATTCATGTTCGGTACAAGATATTTAAGCTCCAGGCCTCTGATCTGGACTTTAAGTGAACCTTTCTACGCAAGATCATGGTGGCCCTGTAAAGATATTCCGGAAGATAAAGCTGATTCAGTGTCTGTTTCTATTACCGTACCGGGAGATTTAACAGCTGTTTCTAATGGTAGCCTGATGAACACATCTTCAAATGATAACGGTACAAAAACATTCGTCTGGAAGGAAAAATATCCAATATCAACATACCTGGTTTCTGTAAATGCTTCGGCATTTGATTATTATATTGAACATTTTAAATACAGCGATGTGGATTCAATGCCTGTTGAATACTATATTACTCCGGAAAAATCCCAGTTTGCCTTTAGTGAATACTCCGGTTTAAGTAAAACCGTTGAAATGCTTGATATCTTTTCCGGTATATTCGGACCTTATCCGTTTCTTGATGAAAAATATGCCCAGATAGAATTCGGATGGGGAGGAGGTATGGAACATCAGACCGCAACAGGACTGAATGTGAGTTTTTCCGGTTCAAGCGATTATCTGGTCGCACATGAACTCGCTCATCAATGGTGGGGTGACATGATCACCTGCGGGAACTGGAACAATTTATGGCTGAATGAGGGTTTTGCAACATATTCCGAAGGTCTTTATTTTGAGGTAAGAGATGGGAAAAGCGCCCTGCAGGATTATATGCAGGCTATCAAACAACCTTATGGAATATGGGGGAAACTTTTTTTGGATAATACTGAACACCCTGCAGAAATGTTTACATCTACGGTATACGATAAAGGTGCATGGGTGCTTCATATGCTCAGGAGTGTTGTAGGTGATGAAAAATTTTTTCAGATCCTGAAAGATTATGCCTCTGATCTGAATCTTAAATATAATACTGCTGAAACAGAGGATTTTCAACTTGTGTGTGAAACGGTTTACGGAGAAAGTCTGGACTGGTTTTTCAGTCAATGGGTATATGGATCAGGCAGACCGTTTTACAGATACTCATGGGAAACAATTGAAGAAAATGCTCTGTATGAAGTTTCGCTGAGTATCGACCAGATACAGTCTGAACAGGTTTTTAAGATGCCTGTCGATATCTTTTTTAAATCCGGCAATAAAACAGCTATTGAAAAAATAGTTAATGAAGATGTGCATCAGGAGTATACTTTTACTTTAGATTTTTTTCCTTTGACAGTTTCTCTGGATGATTCCGGCAAAATACTGAAAAATGTTATCTTCAGTGGAGGAACACCAGGATCAGAGGTACCTTCTGCATTTGATTTATTGCAGAATTATCCGAATCCATTCAATCCTGAAACAACGATAAGTTTTATTTCAAGAACATCATCAAATGTGACTTTGGAAATATATTCACCAAACGGAAGCAAAATACAAACTCTATTCTCAGGATATGTTGTACCCGGTACCTATGACTACAAGTGGAACGGAAAGAATGCCTCGGGAATTCCCGTTTCAGGAGGTATATATATTGTCAGGATGAATACAGATAATTATACGGAAGTCAAAAAAATGGTACTGCTTAGGTAAAACACCTTTTTAATTCATGTCAGTAATATAAGATTCATATACTCCGGCATAAAATAAAAAAGGATCCCAAAGGATCCTTTATTTATCAATGTAAAAATTTATCTATTTCCAAATTCCGAATAAAAGGCTCCAGGCTATATTTTTTCCTGTCTGATTTGTCTTGCTTTCAAAAACGTTTGATAAACCATAGACAACTCTGGGTTCGATCAGTACATTTTTAGATTTTATCTTGAATTTAAATCCCATACTGAGTAAAAAGCCATAATCAAATTTCTTTATACGGTCTGAAGAATATTCGGTACTTTCCGTAATCGAACCCGACGGATTGTTATAAGTAACTTTAACCACTTCACTGCTGTTGATTTTATATGCAATAGTAGGCCCAAAAGAGATTTCATAATCAAGATCTCCTCTGCCTTTTGTGAAAAATTTCAATAATAAAGGCATTTCAATATAATTTATATCCCAGATTACCTCGTTTCTTTCATTTGTTAATTGGGCAAAAGACTGCAGGTGCAAACCTTTCATGGCAAAAAATAATTCCGGCTGAAAGAATATATTGTTTTTTAGAAAATAAGATAAATATCCACCGGCTAAAAATCCTATCTTTGGATTTTTATGACCGAATATCTGATTATAAAAAGAAGTATAATTTAAACCGGCTTTTAGTCCTCTCTCTCTGAGCCGCTCTTTTATTGTCAGATCTTGTGCTGTAGCTGTCAATGAGAATAAAAGAAGTAATATTAAAGCAGTTGAAAATACAATAATTGATTTTTTCATCAATGCCTCACTGTTGTATTAAATAATGATTTAGAACATTAAGGTTAATTTTTTAGTTCCTTATCCAAAACCAGGGATAAGATACAAAACAGCATGTTGTTGATCAGGTCTATAATGCAAGTAATCTCTCAGCATTTCCACCGTATATTGATTGTTTAGCATCCTCTGATATTTCAAGTTTCCCTATACTTTCGATCATTTTTCCTAAACTGCCGATCTGATGAGGATAATCACTTCCGGCAAGCAAGTGGTCTGTCCCGGCAAATTCGATAGCTAATTCCAAGGCCTTTATATCAAAATTTACCGTATCATAATAGAATTCTTTCAAATATTCACCCGGTACTTTTTCTATATGCTGTCTGCATTCCTTAAATGCGTAAAATCCTCTGTCAAGCCGTTCTGCCAGATATGGGATAGCTCCGCCTAAATGACCCAAAACCCAATTGATGTTCGGAAATCTCTTCGCTACTCCGCTGAAAACAAGTTTAGCTGCAGCAAGAGTAGTATCAAAAGTAAAACCTATTAACGGCATCAGCCAGTAATCGGTCATTGCTTCAACACCTACCGGATCTATCGGATGAATATATATGACTATACCCAGTTCGTCGGCTCTTTCATAGATGGGCCAAAAACGCTCATCATCCAGGCCAACTCCCTGAACATTGCTGAAAAACATTACACCCCTGAAACCTAATTCATTTACGGCTCTTTCAAGTTCCTTTACACTTGCTTTCGGATTTATCAGCGGAAGTGTCGCCAAAGCAGAAAAACTGCCTGATTTTTCTTCTCTTATCTTTGTGAAACAATCATTAACAAGTTGTGCCAGTTCAACAGCTCTTCCTGGTTCTTCAATATCTGTTCCAGGTGATGTCAAAGTAATTATTTGTTTATCGATGCCGGCCTCCTCAAGCACTTCTTCCCGATATTTTATATCCCGGTGACCCGGAACACAAATATTATAATCTCCGGGGTAATGCAAAAGCGGATTGCCTTCCTCGTCAAAAGTTACTTTGATATTACTCGGGCCATTGTTTATCGCATCAAGATATTCAGGAGGGTAAAAATGATTATGAAAATCAATAATAGGCATTCCGTAATTTCCTTTCCGCTGAAAATTTACTAAATAGAATTATAAAAACACTGATAAGCTAAACTTAATAATAATTTTTATAAAAGTTAATATTTATTTTCAAGAATTATCTTTCCGGTGTTTTCTCCATTTTCAAGCCTTCTATGAGCCTTATATGCATCTTCAAGAGCATATACTTTATCAATCACGGGATTTATTCTGCCGCTTTTCAAAAGTTTCATTATTTCGTCAAAAGCTGCTCCGGCCAGATCCGGCCTCTGAACAAATATCTTTCTTATGTTTACGCCGTACACGCCTTGACTGTTTCCAAGAAGTTTCAAAATATTTGTCCGGAATTTTTTCAGAAGAAACAACATAATGTAGATTTTACTTCTGCCTGAAAAAGAAGCAACACCCAATGATACTATTCTGCCGTTTGCCCGAAGAAGTTTCCATTCTTTGTTATAATAATCTCCGCCAACCGAATCAATAATAATATCTATACTTTCCCTGCCGAAATGTTTGGTTACAATATCCGCAAAATCTTCCTCTTTGTAATTAATGACCAGGTCGACTCCGGAGTCTTTCAGATATTCGGCTTTTTCATTGGAGCCGGTAGTCCCGATTATATAACATCCATGGTTTTTTAGTAATTGAACAACAGCAGATCCAACACCTCCCGCCGCCGCATGTATTAAAACTTTATCATCTTTGTTTACCGGTCCTGTAAAAAACAAACAGTGATATGCTGTGATCCAGTTTACAGGTATAGAAGCTGCAGCAGTAAAGGATATTGAAGGATCAAGTTTTCGTGTAAATATTTGTGGACTAACAGCATATTCTGCATATCCTCCGAAATTTGTTAGACCAACCACTCTGTCACCCGGCTGGAAATCATCTGTATTCTTTCCGCATTTCTCAACGATCCCTGCTGTCTCATACCCGGGGACAAAGGGAAGGTCAGGTGAGTCAGGATATAAGCCCTGTCTTGCCAACACATCGGCAAAATTCACACCCGAGGCAAATACCTTTATTAATACCTCTTTTTCCCGGGGTTCAGGAATCGGAAGTTCAACAATTTTCAACGACTCAGGAGAACCGCTTTTTATGATCTGAATAGCTCTCATTAATATTATAAAGTTTAATTAATAATAAAAAGAGCGCAAAGACTAACTCTGCGCTCTTTTTTATAATAAACATAATTAATCTTATTACAGTTTAACAACTCCGAGAACTTCACGAACTGCTTCCACGGATTTGTCAAACAGGGCCTGTTCCTCGTCTGACAGGTTTATCTGAATTATTTCTTCTATACCGTTCGTTCCCAGTTTTACAGGAACTCCCATATAAATACCTTCAGAATTGTATTCACCCTGCAGCCAGGCACAGCACGGAAGAACTCTCTTTTTGTTCTTGATAATTGATTCTGCCATTTCAACTGCTGCTGCAGCAGGTGCATAATATGCGCTTCCCGTCTTGAGAAGTTTTACTATCTCCCCGCCGCCTTTTGCTGTTCTGTCAATTATTGCATCAAGACGGTCTTTTTTGATAAGTTCCGGTAAAGGAATACCGGCTACCGTTGAATAGCGTGCAAGAGGTACCATTGTATCTCCATGCCCGCCAAGAACAAAAGCTGTAACGTCATTTACTGATACGTCCAGTTCTAATGCAACAAACGAACGGAAACGTGCAGAATCCAGAACTCCGGCCATACCGAATACTCTGTTTGCCGGAAAACCGCTGACCTTTAAGGCAACATAACACATTGCATCAAGCGGATTCGAGACAATAATTAAGATACTGTTCGGAGAATACTTAACGATATTTTCCGTTACGGTCTTAACTATCTTTGTATTAGCATCTACAAGATCATCGCGGGACATACCGGGTTTTCTGGGCAGTCCAGCGGTAATTATTACGATATCGGAATTCGCTGTATCCTCATAGGAATTTGTACCTGTCATTGTGGTATCTGTACCTTCAATAGGTGCAGATTCCCACATATCAAGAGATTTTCCCTGCGGCATATCTTCAACTATGTCCAGGAGAACTACTTCATCACACATTTCCTTAACCGCAAGTTTTTCAGCGGTGGTTTCACCGACATGTCCGGCACCAACAACTGTAACTTTCATTTACTCCTCCTAAAGTTTAAATCTATAAATGTATACACAACTTATTTGGCAGATTAATAGTGTATTATACGGCAGAATTACTGAGGTTTGCAGCAATTTTTGTAATTCTCAATATAGTATAGGTAAACTCTATTATCAAGTATTTTTAAATATTTTTTGCTCAAAAATAAACAGAGCTGAACAAATCAATGGTCAGCTCTGTCCAGTTTGAAAAAATTCTATATTTTATTACCTTCAACGTACTCTTTTGTGATCTTATAAACCATTCCGCTTAAAAAGATCAATCCGAATAAATTCGGTACTGCCATCAAGCCGTTTGAAAGGTCTCCCATATTCCAGACTATCGTAAGATTTTCCTTCTGCAGTATTGCACCAGTGAATGTAAGAGTTACATATATCAATTTATAAAATTTGATTTGCTTCAGACCGAACAGGTACTCAAAGCATCTTTCACCGTAATAATACCAGCCTATCAGCGTTGAATAACCGAAGAGTGCAGAACTCAAGGCAACTACCTTACCCCCAATCCATGGTAGAGAGGAATCAAATGCCGAAGCCGTTAACGCCGTACTTACCATGTCTTCGTTAATTCCACTTCCCCCTGGTAAAATAATATCAGGATTTATTATCATTTCACCGCCTGCTCCGAGGTTTGTTATATAAACACCGCTGACTAAAATCACCAGTGCGGTCAGTGTACAGACAACTATGGTGTCTATAAAAGTATCGAACATTGCTATCAAACCCTGTCTAACTGGATTTTTTGCCTTAGAGGCAGCATGTGCAATAGGTGTAGAACCAAGACCGGATTCATTTGATAACAAACCTCGCCGGACACCCTGCTGAATTGCTATCATCACGGAATATCCGAGAACGCCTCCAAAAACCGCCGGAGGTGAAAATGCGTGTTTAAATATTAGGGAGAATGCTGCTGGAATGGCTGTAATATTTGCACCGAGAATATATAATGCCGATCCGAAATAAAGTATTATCATGCCTGGGACCAAAATCTCAGCTGTCTTGCCGATCCTCTTAATTCCTCCCAAAATTACGAGACTGACCAAAACGAAGAGTACAGCCCCGGTCACCCAGAAAGGTGCTGCGAATTGCTTGTTAAAGGCTAACGCGATCGAGTTTGCCTGCATCATATTGCCTGTTCCGAACAAAGCCGTCCATGCTCCGAAAAATGCGAATATTGCGGCAAGAGGAATACCAAACTTGCTTAAAGTCGGATGGTTTTCAAATCCCTTGCGGATATAATACATCGGACCGCCGGACATAGATCCGTCTTCTGCGGTTTTTCGATAATGAACAGCAAGAACTGCCTCAGAGTACTTTGTAGCCATTCCAACCATGGCGGTAATCCACATCCAGAATATAGCTCCGGGGCCTCCGTAACACAATGCCATTGCAACTCCCGCAATGTTCCCGTTTCCAACAGTTGAGGAAAGTGAGGTCATCAATGCCTGGAACGGTGTAATATCACCCTTTTCCTTACTGGAGTCATCTTTATGAAATGCTCCGAGCATGGTGAATTTAAATCCCATCCAGAACTTTCTTACCTGAATACCTTTGGTTGCTATGGTCAACAGAAAACCGGTCCCGAGCAGAAGGGAAATTGTATATACATTCCAGTAATTTTCTGCCGCTTTGGCAATAAAATCGGTTATTGCTTGCATTTTACCTCCGTTTAAATTTGACACACAGGTTTCCCAGTGTGCTTAAACAGTCCAATGTATGTTTGGATATATTTGTTATCGGATAATTCTGGTAATGGATCTGGAATATCTTTATAATTTCAATTACAATTGATACCTATTAAAAAGTAAATTATTCAAGTCTAATTTGTTTTGATAAAATTTCGAAAAGGTTTAGACAACAAATACTTATAAAAATGGAAAAAATAGAAAATTATTTGGAGTTTGTCAATGTAAATATTACTTTAACTGAATACTTACATCATTATAAGGTATATAAATGAGCACTTTTTCTTATATATCTCTTATCGGCACTTTTATTATAATTATGCTGCTGGCAGGAATAGTATTCTTCCGTGTCAGGATCGGCGGGAAGCGAAAGGATGATCCGACAATTCAGTCTTTCAGGAGAAATACATTTGTCATCTTGTTTATAATAGTTGTATTTTTGCTTTTCTGGTTAAATATTTTCGCTGAAGGAAGATGGATTGAATACGGTATTACCGGATGGAAGGTTATTGCAGCAGGATTTATATTTGCCACAGGAATTGCTTCCGTGATCCTGATTATCATTGGATTACTCAGGAAAAAAGGCAAATAAAATGTGCTCCATTAAGATCAGATTGTTAAATATTGTGTATTCTGCATTTTACAGCAGGATTCTTTTCAGGATTCTCAAACGGCGGAATATGTACACTTGACAACCGGTTAATATTTGAGATCAACAAGTTTGTCTTTGTTTTGATCCTGCTCATCTTCTCCTGTTTTCTCATTGAGAATGTCTGCAAACTTTTTACTTTCATTTTTGTCATTTTTGCGCTGTCGTTTATTAAATTTGAATCCTGTCGATACTGCATTAACCCTGTAATAATTGTTTATCTTACCATACATTTTATCACCCCCGAAAAATGATATGGCTAAAACTGATGCAACAAACTTCGGAATTTAGCGGCCCCTCCTTGTGTTAACTGTTATCCCTCTATTATATTATCGAAAAATAACGTGATTTACTTGAATTTATGACTAGTTTGAATTTATAAAAGATACTCTTTGTTGTTCACCTGTATGCTCCAGCTATAAAAAGTATACGATGAGGTGATATGTGGCTTATTTAAGGTGTTGAGATGTGAGCGAAGGCAAGCGGAGACGATTGAAGAGAGTGATAACGAGCTAAGCGGTTTCTAATATATATTTTTAGTTGAGGCTATATTTAATAATAATGTTATAAAAAACATCGAATTAAGACTCAGTGGAAATATTGTAATATTATTGTATAATAGGTCTCAAAATATAATTGTTTAAGTTATATATTAACTTTCAGTCGTCACAAATCTGAGTCTGGTTTCGAATTTCAGCTGTCCGTTCTCGTTATATTTAAGTTCGAGCAGTTCAATTCCACTCTCAGGGCCTCCGCATCTTACCACAAGCTCATGTGTTCCATCAGAATCTAGATCGGTCAATCCGATGATCTCCCCATAACCGCCCCCTTCCGGGTATTCTTTCATATCTATAACATTACCTTCCGGATCAAAAAGATATATTCGGCCGTTTATCCATCTATAGCCATACGAAACGGTACCCACGAAGAAGGTCTTTTCCAATCCGTTGTTGTCCGTGATATGGACTGGCGAAGTGTACGTCCAGAACTGTATCCCAAGAAATTTCATTGTGTCTCCTTCCGGATCCCAATAGGATTCTGGAACATAACTCTTCATTAACTCATCCACTTTGTTCGTAATTATTTCGGGAACGGCTGTATCTATCGTCCTGGAAACTGTTCCTGCCTTAGCTGACTTGACGGATCTTGCGATACTCCACTGCGCCGTTATCTGCTTTTCAGGAGTATCGCACTCAATGATAATAATTGAATGAAAATTTGAGGTGTAAAACCAGTATTTCTTTGCCGTAATAATAATCTTTTCGCCGGATCCTTCAGGTGTAACCTGCTGCATAATCAGTGAATCGCCGGGCGCGAATCCTATTTCAGAAAGATAAATCTCCGGCGAACCTTTGATCTCAAAGGTTTTACCTTTGTTAATATAATAATAGTCCGGAAGCAAACTGGCGTCCTGAGCAGGATTGCTGCTTTTATCTAATGTGAGGAATTCCCTGTTAGTAGGTTTATTTATACCGAATTCAGCACCGAGTATTAACTGCTGCAGATTAACGACCGGGCGAACATCATCAACGATGACATATGGAACTTCTCCGTCGAAATGCACATAGAAATATGCCGAGTTTACATCCTCTTTCCAGCTGTATATGAATTCCCAGTTGCCAATATTAGGATGTATCTGTGCATAGATATTTAAATTGGATAAAACAATGCAAACAAAAATTGCAGAGACTATTATCGTCTTTTTATTACCTATCATAGGATATTCCTCTATTTAATTTACTCTAAATATTCCCTAATATAATTCTCAGAAAGAGTTTCACAAGATTTATAATATAATTATGCGTAGCAAACATTTGGCCCTTACAATTAATAATTATTGGTTTAATCATAAGAAACCTCTTGAAAAGGTAATTTTACGTGAAAATGTCATTTATAGAAATATATTTCCAGTAGGATCAGAAATGCCCGATATTTTAGCGCAATTTAATTGGGCAAAATAGAAGTTCTGGGTTAGATTTCAGAATGTATGTTTTGTGATAAATAATATGCAGATATAGATAATACATTGAATATAAACAGGCTTGAGCATAAAGTCAAATAAATTTTGTTTTTACTTTAGATGCTGTTTTAGGTGGCCTAGCTTGAAATATTGGATCTAATAAGTACGAAAGGCATTTTAGACAGTTATGTAACACACGCTCCCGCTAGTTTTTATTTGTCAAAAATGAAGACTCCTTTAAAAGTTCTGTCTACTAACAAACCCTCTCCATATCATTTATACACAATTCTAGTTATGTCTATCGTAAAAGTTCGTAAAGCGTAACACCCCCCCCCGCATAAATTCTATTTTCACAAAATCACAAAAAAACATCCTGAAAAATAAACTTTTCGGAATATCGTGTCGATTATAACTTATAATACCTCAGAATATGAGGCTTCAAAAGGGCAATAAGGAGTTGTAATTGGCAATAAACATGCCCTATTTAATTTCAAGGAGGAATAATGGAAATAGGTATCGTCTCCGACTCGCTTCAGATAACTTTCCAGAAAAATTTCAATTCTGAACAGAAGCGAAACAATTCTATTGAAAAATCAGATTATTCAATCTCTGTTACTTATGAACATATCAAAATAAGTGCTGAAAAAAACTTCTATGATAAGTTCGGTAAAGTACAGGAATCTAATGGGCAAGAAACAGAAAAGATTCAGGAGAATAAACCTCAAAAAGAACTGAACAACGGTGAAGTTGCCGAGATCAAGCAGCTGATCCACGAAGAAGTCTTAAAACAGGTCAAAGGATTTCTTGGAGCATTTTTTGAAGAAAACCCCGAGGCTGTTGAACAGATCAGCCGCGGTGAGATACCTGAATATTTTAATGTTGAAAATACAGCAAAACGAATCCTCGATATTTACTTTGTACGCTTTGAAGAAGGTGAAGACCGGGAAGAATTTGTTGCAAGAGCGAAGAGTATTATAAACCAGGCTTACGGGGATGTCGAAGGTATGGTCGGTGATCTGCCCGATATCGTTCAGAAAACCCGTGAGAAAATAATGGGAATTCTCGACAGATTTGCTCAGGGGGAAGATGTATCCGAATTTATGGGATACAAAATTGGGGAGAATAAAGACGGTGAATGATTTTGCATGTTAAAAGGGCGAGAGACATGCATATAAAGGGGATATCCCCCCGAATTTCCGGGGGGATTTTTTTATATACTCCCGAAATTTCTAAAAAAAAGATGTTAGTTCTTTTAAGTCTGTAATTCGAATAATACTCTCAGGGAGGTCATTTCCGGATTTTTTCTTAGGATTGAACCAGATCGAATTGATCCCTGCATTTTCAGCGCCATTTATATCATCATTTGCCGAATCACCAATAAAAACACACTCACTTCTGCTGCATCCGATCTGTTTTAATGCATATCGGAAAATATCTGGGTGAGGTTTCATCACTCCGGCATCTTCGGATATAATGATGGCGTCAAAAAAGCTTCTGATCTTTAAAGTATCTATCTTGTTATCCTGGATGTCCCGGAAACCATTTGTTATCAAACCTAATTTAAAACCTTTTTCCTTGATGAAATTAAGAACTTCTATAGCACCGTCCATTAAATAATTCTTCTCCATATAAGTATTGAAGTAATATGCCGCCTGATTTTCCGCTATTGAATCATCAAGATTCAGGTCTTTTAAAGTCTGCCAAAACCTGAGAAATCTGCATTCATATCTTGTTATCTCGCCGCGAGTCAGTTTTCCCCAGAACAGATCATTATTAATGGAATATGCTTCTAAATATCTATCACAAGTTATTCCTGTATAATATTCTTTAAATTTGTCATATACTTCAATCAGTGATTCTCTTTGAGCTTTCGAATGATTAAATAGTGTATTATCAAGATCAAAGAAGACAGCTTTTAGATTATTGAACATGAGACTCCCGGTAAAAATCAGATTAAGAAAAATCTCTGATATAGAATAAATAATAACTATGAAAAATAAGTGATTGCAACAATAGATATTGGGATTACAGAAAAAAAGAGTATAACGGATTTTCAGTGATTAATTTTAATTATACTCCATATTCCGCTTTTTTCCAGTTTTGCTGATCCCTCAAGCAGTATAAAATCTTCGAGGTATAAAAGCGGTCTTTTTTTATCAACACGGCAGTAACCTCTACGGATCAGCTCAGCATTCAGTAAAGTGCCGCCGGGCAGTACTGCATAAACAAGCATCCTGCCGAATTCATCAGTCCTAAAAACGTCGAACTGTAATTGTATTTCGTTATTCAGGACAAGGTTTTTAACAAATTCCTTGCCGAGGTAAAAGAACTTCTGCTCAAGCGAATCAACCGGCAGAGTATAATCTACACCATTTAATACAATTTCCCGCCCATCTTCGATCTTCAGTATTCCAAGATTTAATATTTCCGTTATTTTAACAGGTTTATGATAAACCGTTTCACCTTCAATCTGTCCGAAATCATTAAAGATTAACTGTCTACCGTCGGCATATTCGATCTTTCTGACAGATGTTCTCCTTATCTCATCAGCCTTTTCTTTGCCGTGGAACTGGACTATTATTGTTCTCTCTGTTAATCTTAATATTTTACAATTGATAAACCAGTCGTTGTCTTTCGGATAAATTTTGTCGAAGACATTTTCCTGACAAAAAGCAATAGGAAAATGGAACGTTTGAACGGTCAAGAAAATTATTATTGCCCTGAATATAAAAATCACCTTTATATTCATAACATTTATCCTGAAAATATTAAATAAGATATTAAGAATTATCTATTCTAAATTTATCAGCCATTCAATTTTTAAATTGCTGAACGGATGATCTTGTTTTTTGATCTCTTCGAGATAAAATTTGCCCCCTTCGGTTATTTCTCCGCTTGATAAATAATCCTCTATTATACCGAGGAGTTTCTCAATTGCATTATGGTGATGCGCAAATCTCATTTCTGCATAATCCCTTGCTGACCATGTGCTGATCAGAAACTGCCAGTCAGACGAATGAGCCAACATTAGCTCTCTTACAAGCTGTGTCGCCAGATCAATAAGTGTCGTATCTTCAGAATCCTTGGCTTTTTCCACAATATCAATAACACTGATCTCATCTCTGTAGAGGTCACGCCAGGTCCACTCTGTTTCTTTGTTAAGCCAGATATAATGAAAACCATCTTCACCCCAGGATCCTTCAGGAATATTAACAGCTACTTCGGGAAAAAACTCACTCTGTGCTTCATTTGCAGTTGCAGAGTCAACAAGTTCCGAAGAATCAAGTTTCTGATATACTTTCTTTAAGAATCTTACACCTTCAAACCACCAGTGTCCGAATAACTCCGCATCATATGGCGCAGTAAGAACACCGGGATTGCCGGTAGAATTTTTATGTTCTTCAAGCTGTTTATGGATCAGATCTACAAAGTGTGAAGCATTTTCATCAAGCCGACCTTCTATTTCTTCAGGATTGTATATCTCTTTATCACCAAGTCCGCATTTCGGTGATGTCACTTTCCAATACCGCAGACCTCCGGGAAATCTCTTTTTATGAAAATCCAGATACCAGCCGTCACCGGGATAACCATGTTCTCCCGACCAGACCTGCAGACCAGTGTGTGGATCACGTGTAAACAGTGTGAGACCCTTATCAGATTTTCTTGAAGATACTATTGAATAGAGCTGATAAGGAGAAAGATCCTTCAATGGTTTGGGTTGTCTCGCTTTTTTAGCCTGATCAATCAGTATCTGAAGCCCCTTGAACCTTTCGGCATAAGCACCGATCGCCTGCCCGCCTTTAAGCATATGTGAATCTATAAATGTATATTCAATGCCGTGCTCGATCAGGAATTCTTCCACACCGAATCTGTCGTATTCTTCCTGAGAATATCCGTCTCCGACCGGTCTTTTCCATGGATATGAAGGCCGGTATGCTGATTCCGGCATCCAGATCCCCTTTGGAGAGGTTCCAAAATGCTTCTTATGTGTCTCAACAGCTGTTTTCACCTGCAAATTTATACAGGCATCTTCACCGATCAATGGAAAATAACCGTGAGTAGCGCCGCAGGTAATAATTTCAATAGATCCTTCTTCCAGAAATTGCCTGAATCCCTTTATAAGATCCCTGTCATAGATCTCCATAAAATCATTAAAATTCGTTCTAT
>JBHPLC010000140.1:0-3924 GCA_042564455.1 Candidatus Zhuqueibacterota bacterium
GGATGGATTTCTTCAATACTCAAGTATATGCTCAGAAGAAAATTCCGCTTGTTATAAAACTCCCGAAACCGATGTTTATCGGTACTCCGCAAAATATGAATGTTCCGAATTTAGAGAAACCTTTAGGAAAACCGCGTCCTCTATTACCTGTTCCGGAAGGAACAAAAAATGTTGCCCTCGGAAAAACCATATCCAGCACTGATGAAGAACCTATTATCGGTGAGATCGAATTAATAAATGATGATGAAAGAGAAGCGGATGACGGGTATTTCGTCGAACTCGGCCCTTTCGTTCAGCATATAACGATCGATCTTGAAGAACCTCATGAAATTTACGCAATAGTAATGTGGCATTATCATAAACAGCCTCGTGTTTATCTTGATGTTGTAGTGCAGGTTTCAGATGATCCTGAGTTTAAAGAAGGTGTTACTACTCTTTTTAACAACGATCATGATAATTCCGCAGGATTGGGGACCGGGGAAGATATGCACTATGTGGAGACATCCGAGGGTAAACTGATAGATGCAAAAGGTATCCAGACCCGATATGTCCGGCTTTACAGTAACGGAAATACAAATAATGATCTGAATCATTATATTGAAGTTGAGGTATATGGTATCCCCATTAAATAAAAAGAACATCCGGTACTCTGCTCTTTTTATTCTTATTTTATTAATAGCTGCCGCGGTAAGACTGCCTGATCTGTCAAAACGGCCGATGCATACTGATGAAGCGGTACATGCCGTGAAATTCGGATCACTTCTGGAAGAGAATTATTACCGCTATGACCGGACGGAATATCATGGTCCGGTTCTATATTACTTTTCGCTGATACCATCCTGGTTGAGTTCTGCCTCAAATATAAACGAAATAAATGAAACTACTTTAAGACTGGTACCTGTTTTTTTCGGGATATTATTAATAGTTCTTTTGATTGTTTTTGCAGGCCCGCTGGGCAGAACCTATGTGTTAATAGCAGGGATGTTCATAGCAGTCTCACCTGCAATGGTTTTTTACAGCAGGTATTATATAATGGAGATACCGCTGGTGTTTTTCTCTTTTGCGGTAATATTGTCAGGTTATAAGTATATCCTTAACAAGAAAATCTCCGCAGCAATTTTGACAGGAGTATTTCTGGGATTAGTGCATGCGACCAAAGAAACAAGTATAATCGTTTTTTCGTCACTTATTGCTGCATTGATATTTACCGTAATGATAAACAGGAACCCTCTGGATACGATCAGAAGTTTTGTCCGGACTTTTAATATCTCACATATATTCGCACTTTTAATTCCATTTCTATTTGTGTCGGCGTTATTTTATTCATCATTCTTTACCAATCCTCAGGGTATTCTGGATTCATATTCAACCTACTGGAACTATCTTGATAAAGCCGGTAACAATGTATGGCATATTCATCCCTGGTATTATTATTTGAATATCCTCATCTATTCCAAAGGAATATCCGGACCGGTCTGGAGTGAAGTAATAATATTGATATTGGCATTATTTGGATTCTATGCAGTATTCAGCAAAAGATCAGAAGTATTTAAAAATATTAAAATATTTCAGTTTATAGGATTTTATACAATTCTGTTAACCGTGGTTTATTCTATAATACCTTATAAAACACCATGGGTAATGTTGGGATTTTTACATGGTTTGATTCTGATGGCTGCTGCAGGAAGTACTTATTTGTATAAAGCTCTTTCAAAAGGGATTATTCGACAAGCTTTTATTGTTTTGCTGGTTTTAGGATGTACTCATCTGGCTGTGCAGTCATATTTATCCAGTTTCAGGTATTATTCGGATCCGTCAAATCCCTACGTATATGCTCATACATCGAACGATGTGTTCAAAATAGTAGAGCGTATAGAAGAAATTGCAAAAGTACATCCTGATAACAAGGATATGTATATAGAAGTGATCTGTCCGGGACATGATTACTGGCCACTGCCATGNTACCTGAGAGAGTTTAACAATGTGGGATGGTGGGAAAAGGTTGATATGAGTATAAAAGCGGCACCTTTGGTCATTGCCGTACCTGAAGTCGAATCCGAACTTATTAAGAAAATATACGATCTCCCGCCGCCCGGTGAGAAAAACCTGTATGTTCCTTTATCGGATACTTATACTGAACTGCGGCCATCGGTTGAATTACGCGGCTATGTTACAAAAGAGCTCTGGGATAAATATCAGCAGAACAAGTGAAAAGTCGACATTATTATTAATAATTGTTTTTAGTTTTACTAAATTGCATTACCTGAATTTAATCAGAAATGTAAAATGAACCGAGAGCCACAAGAAACTGTTTATGTAAATTACTCAAAATACATGTCCAAAGATGTGATGCGTTTTTCGCACAAAGCTATGGCAACCGTCTTTGAAATATTTATAATTCATGAAGATATCAGCTATGCAGAGCAATGTGTTTTTCAAGCGTTTTCTGAACTTGACAGACTCGAGCAGGAACTGAGCAGATTTGTTGAGAACAGTGATATCTCAAAACTGAATTCATGTAGCAGAGGTCATCCTGTCAAAGTCGGGATCGATACTTTCAGGTGTCTGGAGGAATGTATTAAAATATTCAAGGATACCAATAAGGCTTTTGATATAACAGTCGGACCGCTGCTGAAATGCTGGATAAACGAGGATAGATCCTTACGTGAATCCGGAGTGAAACAAGTGGAAAATGCCGGAAAAAGAGTCGGTGCGGATCTTATAACTCCTGATAAAAGAAATTTTACCGTTACGTTAAATTCAGATAGTATGATAATTGATCTTGGCGGATATGGGAAAGGATATGCGATCGATCGGGTAGTGGAGATATTAAAAGAGTGGGAAGTCGAACATGCTTTTATCCATGGAGGAGCAAGTTCGATTTATGCAGTTGAACCTCCTCCGAATGAAGAAGGATGGGAATTTACGATCAGTGATCCGGCCGATAAAAACAAAATTATTTCCCGTTATTTACTCAGAAGCAAAGCAATAAGCGGCTCAGGCACATGCAAAAGTTCTCATATAATAAATACGAGAACCGGATATCCGGTAAAAAATGGACTGGCGGCATGGGCGATCGGAAATACTGCAGCAGAATGTGATGCTCTTTCAACTGCATTTATGATAATGTCTGCTGAGGAAATAGAAAATCTCTGCAGAAGTAGAAATGATATTCAGGCTGTAAAGATAACTGAGGGATCAAAAAATGAAAGTAATGTAATGTTCTTTGGGGAAAACAGAGAGTAATAGATCTAAATTCAACTATTTTCAATATGAATATTTCAATCACAATTCCTGTATATAACGAAAGTGCAAAGATTGTCCGGGATATCAAAGCTGCAGAAGAATTCCTGAAAAAGAATGATCTGTCCGGAGAAATATTAGTTGTTGATGATGGAAGCAGTGACAATACTTCTGAAATTGCAGGATCAGCAGAAGTTTTGCGGGAAACAGTTTTAAAAGTGATCAGGTACGAGCCTCACATGGGGAAAGGGTATGCCGTCCGAAAAGGAATTGCATCTGCTGAAGGTGAATATATTGCTTTTATAGACAGTGGATCATGTATTCCGTTAGATTATTTGAAAACCGGATTAGAGATAATCAGAAAAAATACAGCAGAAATTGCACACGGATCAAGAAGACTTCCTGAAAGCAGAATACTTAAGAAGAAGAGTTTCTTAAGGCGAATTATTCCTAAATACTTGCGATGGGTATTTATTAAATGGTTGGGTGTCTCTTCTGAACTGACCGATACTCAGTGCGGTTTTAAAATTTATAAGGGCAATGTGGCCAGAGAATTATATGGAGAATGTCTCACTGATGGTTTTTTATTTGATGTAGAGATCATTTTACGTGCACAGAAACATGGTTATCGTATAAAGGAATTTCCTGTAGAATGGACTGCTGATCCGGACAGCAGGTTAT
>JBHPLC010000141.1:0-3880 GCA_042564455.1 Candidatus Zhuqueibacterota bacterium
GGATGTAGGCGGAGAATATCAGTACTATGTTGTAGATATATCAGCGACATTTCCCGTGAGCGGAAAGTTCACCCCGGAGCAGAAACGGCTGAACAGGATAATTTGTGCTGTTGAAGACGCAATGCAGCAGGTATTCCGCCCCGGGATCAGAAGTTTAGATATGAAAAAGGAAGTTCAGGAAATTGTCGCGAAGCAGGGAATTGATATGGATAAAGAAGGAGTTTACAGAATTGAAGCGAATCACTGGATCGGACTGGATGTGCATGATGTTATCGGTTCAGGACCATCTTCGAGAACCACACCGTTTAGACCAGGAATGGTGCTCGCCAGTGATCCTGCAATAAAGATCAGGGATAAAAATGGTAATGTTATCGATGGTGTTAAGATCGAAAATACAATTCTGATAACTGAAAACGGATGCGAAAACCTGACCTACCTCGTCCCCCGTACGGTTGAAGATATAGAAAAAGTAATGTCTGAAAAAGGAATTCATGATTATCTCAAAGAAAAGGAAAAACGATAACTATCAATATTATAACTAAGAAGGCTCAGGCACATGGCTAATAATTTGGATGTTAGTGTTAACCAGAGGTTTTCGTCCGGTTTAGGATTTCTGCTAAGTGTATTAGGGATCGCTGTGGGAACAGGCAATATTTGGAGATTCCCGAGAATAGCAGCTCAGAATGGCGGTGATGAAGGAGCAGGCGCATTCCTGATCGCATGGTTAGTATTTCTGTTCCTCTGGGCTATTCCGCTTATAATTGCCGAATATGCACTGGGGCGAAAATACCGGCAGGGTGTTGTCGGAACATTCATAAAAGCAGCAGGGAAAAATTTTGCATGGATGGGCGCTTTTGTAGCCTTTGTTGCCACCGCAATTACATTTTTTTATTCAGTGATAGTCGGATGGTGCCTTTATTACTTCATTCATATGATGTTGAATCCCCTTCCGGTAACAACAGAAACTGCAACAGAGTTATGGAATAGTTTCCAGAATGGCGGATGGCCTCTTATATTTCATGGCGTTGCTATGGGACTGGGAGCGCTTGCTATATGGAAAGGCGTTAATTCAATTGAGAAAATAAACAAAGTACTGATCCCGATATTATTTATGATCATCGTTATTTCAGTTGTCAGGGCGTTAACACTGCAGGGTTCATGGGACGGTATTACATATCTGTTTAATCCCGAGTGGAGCCAGTTGACTAAACCAAAAATTTGGCTTGAAGCTTTGACTCAAAATGCATGGGACACCGGGGCCGGCTGGGGTCTTTTTATTACTTATGCTGCCTATATGAGAAAAAAAGACGGTATCGTCAAAAATGCATTTATCACAGGGATCGGGAACAATATTGTTTCATTGATGGCTGCAATGATGGTGTTTGGAACCGTCTTTGCCGTTCTGCAGACGGATATGAGTATGGCAAAACCTGAAATTCTCGATATTATGAAAACAAGCGGTCCCGCATCAACAGGATTAACGTTTATCTGGATGCCGCAGCTTTTTGCGAGAATGTTTTTCGGGCACCCTATTGCCATTCTTTTCTTTCTGGGACTCTTTTTTGCAGGTTTTTCTTCTCTAATAGCCCAGCTTGAACTCCCTGCCCGGGTTTTTATAGATGCTGGTGCAAAACGTTCAACTTCAATTCTTTTAGTTGTATGTATTAGTTTTTTGATCGGAATACCTTCAGCCATCAACCTGAATATACTGGCTAATCAGGATTTTGTCTGGGGTACCGCTTTAATGCTGGCAGGCGCTTTTGTTGCATTTATGGTGATCAAATACGGAACAGCCGTGATCCGTGAAAAAGACCTCATCGATAAACATGACTGGAAATTGGGAAAATGGTGGGATATTATCCTGAAACTATTTGTCCCTGCTGCTGCGGTAGTATTATTATTCTGGTGGTTAGCTCAATCGGCTGTGGTTGAACAATGGTACAACCCGTTTAACTCCTACAGCATAATGACATGCCTTTTCCAATGGGCAGTAATGATCAGCATTTTCATCGCTCTTAACCGCTGGATTTTCAAAAAATATGCGGATAAAGGCTGATCTTGAGCTTTATTCAATATCTGAAGTGAACTGAAAAAGAATGATTTAAATAAATTTAATGCACAGAACATCTTCAGAAAAGTGTCTTCCGGTACAACAAAAGAACTATATATATAATTTTATTACCTTATACTTCTCAAAAAACTTTCCAAACCTCCCACCACAGGTAAAGTTAAGCTCGTCGCATCCAGATCAACCGACAGCATAGTGCCCGGATCAGGCCAGAGTGTGAATTCACGGTCACTTGAAAAGATCATCAGACCTATCTGCTGCCCGGGTGGTATGATCTGATCATCCGGCTGCAGATCAAAGGTCATTGTATAATATTTCCCCGGTACCAAAGGCTCACTCTCAGTGAGCGAACGATAATTCTGCGGATCTGCCCAGCCGCGTGTTATTAAATTGTCAGTGATCTTCGACTGCTGCCTTCCTTCTCTCCACGGAAGAGATACCAGCCAGACCGACAGGTTTGCCGCCGGTTTGCTGCTGGAAAGCCTGATCGTGATGCTGACAGTACCGGAAATATGAACCGAATCCGTCAATTCCGGAGTGACATATAATAGCCTGTGATCTGTCCATTCCGCCTGTGCTAATGTAGCGCCCGAGAACGAAAAGTTGTCTATCAAGGATTCCGTACCCTGATCAGGAACAGGTGTGGTAACCAGCTTTCCTTTTTCCGGCGCACCTGCCGTGAGATACAATTTTACCGGCATTGCTGCGGGATTCGGATAATCCTCATAAGGAATCGGATTGGAACGTTCGCCATTTTCACGTACTATCCATGCTTTCGGATCGTTTTCAACACCGTTCTCGATCCCGAATAGATAACGCGTGAACCATCTGTTCATCATTCTGTGAGGGGGTGCTCCTCCATGTCCATCCTGGTGGTAGAATATCTGGCAGGGAACTCCCTTTGCTTTAACTGCCTCATAAATACGCAGACTGTGCTCAGGAACAACATTCCAGTCATTAAAACCGTGTGACATCAATACCGCCGCCTTCAACGGACCCATATCATTCAGGTAATCCCGGCCCGCCCAGAAATCATTGTAGTCTCCGGTTATGCGGTCCATTCCCTCCGCCATTTCTTTATCCCTAACAGTTGCGTTATTATAATCCCTTTTGGTTTCATCGCCGCTGTGTATAAAATCGTATAAAAAATCAATATCCTCTCCCAGCCAGCCGCCCGGATGCCGGACAAGTCCGTTAGAGCGGTAATAATGATAATAGGATGTATTCGGTGCAATAGGAATGATCGCCTCAAGGCCGTCTACCCCGGTTGTTGCGGCTGCCAGCGGCAGAGTGCCGTTGTAAGACGTGCCCGTCATTCCTACCTTACCTGTAGTCCAGTATGCCTCCACTTTCTCATTGCCGTCAGGTGTGGTATAACCGTCCGCCCGGCCGTTCAGCCAGTCAATAACAGCTTTTGGTCCAAGTGATTCGTTATCCCCGCCTACAGTAGGTGAACCCTGTGAAAGTCCTGTACCGGGAGATGATGAATGGATAACAATAAAACCGCGCGGAACCCACGTATTTATTTGAGACCTGGAAATAACAGGACGGTTTCCTCTGCGCCTGATCTCCGGTGGGTGATTTCGTTCAGGAGGAATGGCGCCGACATCATGTCTCACATTCCATAAGTATTGCCTTGCTGTTGATGATGTCCCGGCAAAATACGGGCTTGATTCGTAAATTACAGGTAGCTTTAATCCATCAGTCTCGGTCTGAGAAGGTCTTGTAACATCCACATGCATACGGTCAGGTTTGCCGTCACCATCAGTATCAAACTCAGTCTCTACCCATAGATCATGTTTGATCCATTTT